>MGOW01000078.1:6391-9621 GCA_001797255.1 Clostridiales bacterium GWE2_32_10 | reverse complement strand
ATATTCGTATAGCATTATCTGTAGCATAAACATCCAAATTATCCTTAGCAATCCCTGGTATTTCAGCTGTAACTACTACATCCGTCTTAGTCTGATACACATCAACTTTAGGTACAGCCGATGTATCAAGTGTTTTAAACGGCGAAAAATGGTCAAACTCCCTAAATGGACTCCACTCAATTAAATTCATAAACTCTCCTCCTTAAAATAAAAAATTTCATTATTAGTATGCTTTGCGTGGGGGAATTTATACATTGGTGAACAGGAAAATTAAATTAATTTCGGTACAAATATTGACAAGAAGACTTACTAACAAGGGAATACTGGTAATTGTATGAAAATTTATATTGCTTTAATTTAAAAAAAATGATACAATAGAAAAAATAAAACAAAAAAGGAGCTTGATTATATGTTAGTAGAGGGAAGAAATCCAGTTATGGAAGCTTTAAAGTCAGGTAGGGATATAGAGAAAATATTGGTTGCCAAAGGACAGAGAGAGGGGAGTATACGTGCTATAATCGGGATGGCTCGAGAGAGGAAGCTGATTATTCAGGAGGTTGATAAGGTTAAGCTTGATGGATTATCAGAGGTGAAGAATCATCAAGGGGTTATAGCTATTGTAAGTGAATATGAGTATTTTGAAGTTGAGGATTTGCTAAAAGAAGCATATAAGAAAAAGGAAAAGCCATTCTTGATTATACTAGACGAGGTAACAGACCCGCATAACCTTGGAGCTATAATACGTACAGCAAATGTATCAGGAGCTCATGGGGTAATAATACCTAAGAGACGTTCAGCGGGACTTACCCAAATAGTTGCAAAGACTGCTACAGGGGCGATAGAATACACCAAGGTTGCAAAGGTGACAAACTTAAACCAAACCATAAAAGCCTTGAAAAAACAAGGTATATGGGTCATAGCAGCTGACATGAATGGAAAAGCGATGTACGACACTGACTTTACAATGCCAGTAGCAATAGTGATAGGAGCAGAAGGCGAAGGTGTCAGTAGACTGATTCGTGAAAACTGCGACATGGTCGCATCTATACCAATGTATGGAGAAATAAATTCACTAAACGCATCCGTTGCAGCAGCCGTAATAATGTACGAAGCTGTAAGACAGAGAAAAGCCATCAAGTAAATAGCTCCCCTCTCTTTTAGAGAGGGGCTGGGGGTGAGTTTAATTGCTAAATTTTATATTAAATCTTATCTATCCAAAAAAGTGTATTATCTGCCAATCTATATTGCCAGTAGACAATAATCAAATTACTTGCCCGAATTGCAAGAAATATATACAATATATAAAAGAGGATTGCAATAATGAGTTCTTTAATAAGAAAAATGTATTTATTACAAGAAATTATGGAGTGATTTTGTATAATGAGTATATAAAAAAAGTTATACATAAATATAAATACGGGAAAAAGGAACACTATGGCAAGGTGCTTGCAGAGATTATGAACGATAAGATTACTGAAGTTGTAAAGAAACATGATATAGATGTTATAATCCCTATACCCATTCATAAAAATAGATTTAAGACAAGAGGATATAACCAATCAGAAATTTTAGCAAAAATTTTATCAAAAAAAATAGATGTAAAATTAGATAGAAAGTATATCTGGCGGGCAAAAGACACTAAACCACAGAATAATTTAAGCATAATGATGCGAAAAAATAATCTAAAGAAAGCATTCAAACTTGTCGATAAACAAAATGTAAGCTATAAAAAGGTATTGCTAATTGATGATATATATACTACCGGAAGTACACTAGAAAGCTGTGCAGAAGTACTTTCAGCACACGGAAGGGAGGTATATTCACTTTGTTTAGCAGTAGCGGTTAAGTAGCAAAAACAGAAAACTGTGCACAAAAAATGTGTATTGTGAACTAAATTACGAGAGGTGGAGGTATATGATGGTAAAGACAAAACATTTTGGAGAGATTAATGTAGATGAAACAAAGGTGATTGAATTTGAGGACGGGTTGCCAGGATTTACTCATATAAAAAAATATGTGTTACTTGCAAATGATGGAAATGAGGGAAGTGGACCTGTTTTCTGGTTACAATCAATAAATGAAAGCGGGAATAATGAAGATGCTGATGTTGCATTAGCATTGGTTAACCCATTTGCATTTTATCCAAACTATAGTCCAGAGATAAAAGATGAATATGTCGAAACTTTGGGACATGCATCATCAAATGACTTGTCAGTATTTAATGTAGTAGTAGTTCCAGAAGACATTAAAAATATGACAGTAAATTTGAGAGCACCTATACTAATAAATCAACATACTAAAAAAGGAGCGCAGGTAGTATCAGAAAACCAAGAATACGGGGTAAGACATTTCTTATATCAAGATATAGAAAAAATTAGGAAGACATTTGAAGAGGGTGGAAAATAATGTTGGCACTTTCAAGAAAGAAAAATGAAAGTATTATGATAGGTGATGATATAGAGATAACTATTGTAGATGTTCAAGCAGATCAAGTAAAGTTAGCTATAGGAGCACCTAGAAATGTGCCAGTACATAGAAAAGAAATCTACCTACAAATACAACAAGAAAATAAAGCAGCGGCAAAAATATCAGATAAGTCAATAGAAGAGTTGAAAGGGCTTATGAAATAAGAAGTGGGGTATAGGGGAAAATCAAGCGAATGCTTGATTTTTTTGTATATTATAAAAAGAACCTATTTTTCTGTCATCCTGAGTGTCTTCTTTTATTTCAAAAATTACCGCAATAATACGTTATTTACACAAAAGTTACGGTCGTTACGTATTTTTTACGGAACGACCACTTTCATTGACTTTAGTTATGGATGGGTGTATAATCACGTTTGTAAGTGGAAATCAACCTACCACTAAAATTAAAAATAATTGTGCATTATGCACTGTAAACTAAATAAAAAAAGGGGGATATGTTAATGAAAAGTTTAAAACGAACATTAGCATCTATTTTAACAGTAGTAATGATGGTGACAAGTGTTAACTTTGCATTTGCTGCTAACACAAATTTTACTGATGTAAGTAGCGATTATTCTACATCAGTAAATAGATTATCAAGTATAGATATAATCAAAGGATATGAGGATGGTACATTTAAACCAGAGGGTACTATCACAAGAGCAGAGGCAGCAACAATATTAGTAAGAATGCTAGGTAAAGAAAGTCTAGCAAATAATAGTGCAAGTATAAGCCAATTTAGCGATATGTCAGGACATTGGGCAA
>MGOW01000078.1:0-6302 GCA_001797255.1 Clostridiales bacterium GWE2_32_10 | reverse complement strand
GAGATAGTTACTATGATGGTAAGATCACTAGGAGCAGGAGAAGCAGTAAGCTCAGCTGGAATATGGCCAAATAACTTCTTAAGTTTTGCAATGAATGAAAGTTTAACAGATGATGTAGCTATCGTGCCAAACGCACCAGCAACAAGAGGTGACGTTGCTAAAATAGCTAACGAAACATTAGATGCACCAATGTGGAAAGCAACAGGGTATGCATCAGATGGTACAAGAACTTATGAAAAAACAGATACTTCAAATGGTGGAGAAAAGACTTTATTCACTGAGAAGTTAGAATTAAACAAATATGAAATGTATACAATAACAGAAGAATTAGGAACTGGAGCTTTAGACCCAGATCAATTCAAAGCAGAGGATGCAGATGGAAACGAAACAACTTTCACATTTGCTGAAGGTGTAACAAGCTCAGTAATAATAGGTGAGGAAGTAGATATTTGGACAAATGATGATAGTGACGTAGTTATGATACAACATGCAGATGATTCAGATCAAAAAATTATAAGCTTTACTGATTTAACTGACAATTCAGGAACAAAAGCAACATTAGAATTAACAGACGGAACAGAAAAGTCTTATAATTATGCAACTGGAGCAACTAATGTTATAGATGGTGTTTCAGGTGGCGTAGGTACAGCAGACGAAGATTTTGATTTACCAGGAACAGCATTAATAAATAAAGATGGAAAAATAACAACATTAAATGTATATAATTATGATAAGGCACTAGTTGTTAAAGAATTGAAGGTAAATGAAGACACTAATGTATATACTGTAAAAGCAGATTCAGACCTACCACACAGTGATACAAGCCTATCATATGACTTAGATACTGATGTAGTAAATGTTACAAACGCAGTAGGACAAACTATAACACTTAACGATATCGAAGCAGGAGATATGGTTATGTATGCAGGAGCAAACGATGAATATTTAAGAGTTTTACAATCTAATTTAGTAGAAGGAACAGTTGATGCAAAAGATACTGATTCAATACAAATAGATGGAACAGATTATGATATAAGTCCTAACTTTGATGGTGGATCACTTATAGATTCTATAAGTGTAGATGATGAAGTTAAAGCATATTTAGATGCAGCAGGACAAATAGCAATGCTTGATAAAATAGTAGGTGGAAGTGCTTCTGGCGATTATGCTATAATAACAGATTTTTATTCTTATACTGACGACAGAGGTAATGATAAAGTAAAAGTTGAATTATTTGATATAGCATCAGGTGAGACAACAGGACTAAAGGTGTTTGACGCAAAAAAGACAGATGAAGAAGGTACTGTATTTACAGGAGAAGATTTCTATAATGAAGCAACTGACACTGTAAGAAATGACGCAGGACTTGCTTCAGGTGCTTATGCAGACTATGTAGGTCAAGTAGTAAATTATGAAATAAACTCAGATAAAATAGTAATGTATGCAGTAGACGCAGATGAAATAGAAAGAGGAAATAACACATCAGACTTTGATGCAGACAAAGAAAAAATCTCAACACAAAACGGAAACTTCTATGTAGAAGGTGATACTGTAAAGGTAATCCAAGCTACAGAAATAGATTCAGATAATGTGTTGACAGTAAAAACGATTGATTTTGCAACAATGAAAGATACAACAAATAAAGAATTTATATTGGTAGATTTCGACTCAGATAAAGAAACAGCATCATATGTATATATACCAATGACAGATTCAGGAGATGCTGATAATATCGTTGATACAAAACAAGTAATAAATAAATCAAATAGCGATAATGTAGGTATCATAACAAAAATTAGAGAATTAACAGGAAATGATGTAGAAGTAACAGTAATGACAAATGACGGACAACAAAAATTCTATGTAGATAAAGAGGAAACAGAAGGTATAAGCACAACAGCATTTGATGGAGGCACAATAAATCTTGATACTTCAAGTGATTTAACAAAATTCAAAGGATTACTAGTAGCATACACAGCAGATTTAGATAGCTATGTAGCTAGTGAAAACATTCAATTTAGCAACAATGTAAATATAGCTAAATTCTATGAAGTAAATTCTAAGGGAGAAGTTAAATTATTAGACAACACAGATACAAAATTAACAATAGATTCATTTATGAACCTAGGAGTATTACAATCAGATATAACAGTAACTAACGCAGTAGCAGCACAAACAAATGCATTAACAGCAGGAACAGGAACAATTAAAGGAACAACTACAACAACAGGATATGATATAAATGGATACAGAATAGTATTCGGAGCAGATAGTGATGCAGCAATAAACGTAGTAATGTCAGATAGTGACAAAACAGCAACAGTAACAGCAGACTGGGATGCAAGTACAGTAGCAGCACCAGCAAACACAGCAGCAATCATTACAGCAATAGCAACAGAAATAGGAGACTCATCTGAATTTGATAATATGACATTAACACTTGCAGATGGAGCAACTATAGCTGACTTAGATGTAGCAGGAACAATAATATTTGCAGGCGGAACTGATGCAGGATATGCATTTACAGACGCAGAGGTAGCAGACACATCTGATATATCAGAAACAGACAGCGATATAACAACTTATGCAGCAGCAAACACAGATGAAGCAAATACAGTTTACTACTATACAGTAGAGATTGATGATGACGGAGATCTAGTAGACTTAGATGCAAGCTCATTAGAAAATGCAAACAATGAAAACGCAGTATCAATAATGTTATTCGATCCAAATGAATTCTAAGATATGACTGCAATATAAGAAGAACCCTTCGGGGTTCTTTTTACGTATGAATTGTCTGTGTTGTATTGTCGTTGCGAGGAACGAAGCAATCTCTCTTTTATTTATCTAAAAACCACAAAATACAAAACAAAAGCATCCACCAATATCAAACCAGGTATAAATATCAGAAACCACAGATGTTTTGTCTTATGTCTAAAGGCAAACATCCCTAAATATATCCCAAGACTCCCACCTATTAAGGCGGTCGTAAATAAAGCTTTCTCGCTTATACGAGAATGTTTTTTTATTGCGAATCGTTTATCTATAAACATAATTGTAAAGCTGTAAAAATTAATTAGCAACAAATAAATAAGTATGTAATTCATAAAATCAATCCTTTTTGAAATAATCTTATTATATTGTAGCACAAAAGTTATAGAAAGTCAAAAAATAGTAATTTTTAAGGAATGATAAACTTATAAAAACCCTTGCAAAAATTGTAAAGGATGGTATAATATATAGTAATTATAAATTTGATTTTTAAATTGATAAAAGAGGAGAGATAATTAAAATGGAAATAAGAACAAGATTTGCACCAAGTCCAACAGGATTTATGCATGTAGGAGGAGTAAGAACAGCATTATTTAATTATTTAATAGCTAAAAAAAATAAAGGAACTTTTATACTTAGAATAGAAGATACTGATCAAAAAAGATATACAGAGGGAGCCTTAGAAGTAATATACAAAACACTAAAGGATTTAGGGTTGTTTTGGGATGAAGGACCAGATATAGGTGGTGAGTATGGTCCGTATGTACAAAGTGAGAGAAAATCTAACTATTTAGAATATGCTAAGAAATTAGTTAATGAAGGTAAAGCGTATTATTGTTTTTGTTCAAATGAAAGGTTGGAGGATTTAAGAGAAAAATACGAAAAGAATAATATGACTTTTGTGTATGATGGTATATGTAGAGGAATAGAGAAGGAAGAACTAGAAAAAAGAATTGAAAATGGAGAACCATATGTTATAAGATTTAAAACTCCTAAGCTTGGAACGACAGTCTATGAAGATGAAGTATATGGCAAAATAATTGTCAAAAACTCTGAACTTGAAGATTTGATACTTGTTAAATCAGATGGAATGCCAACATATAATTTTGCTAATGTAATAGATGATCATGAAATGGGTATTACTCATATTGCTAGAGGAAATGAGTATATATCATCAACTCCCAAATATAAGCTTATATATGAAGCATTGGGATGGGAGACACCAAAATTTATTCACTTGCCAATAATAAAGAAAAATCAATTTACTAACAAAAAATTAAGCAAAAGAGATAGTGATGCAACGGTTGAAGATTTAAACAATAGCGGTTATTTAAATGAGGCAATACTTAACATGCTAGCACTTACAGGATGGAGTCCAGGTGGAGAAAAAGAAATCTTTTCATTACAAGAAATGGTTGAAGCCTTTAGTATAGAAGGTATTAGTTCAGGAAATGCGATATTTGATACTACAAAACTTAATTGGATGAACGGAATATATATAAGGAAAGAGGATATAGAATATATAACTGACCTTAGCATACCATTTATAATAAATGCAGGCTTCATAACCGAAGTAGATGCAACAGAAAGAAGAGAGTGGCTAAAACGAGTGATAAATGCAGTAAGAGGTAACCTTGAATATTTAGCTCAAATTACAGGGCATATAAATATTTTCTTTGGGGATACTGTAGAGCCAGAAGATGATGAATCAAAAGAAATATTAGCAGGCGAACAAGTGCCAGAAGTACTAAAAGCATTTAAGACGAAGCTAGAGCAAATAGAAGAAATAAACGAAGATTTTGTAAAAGGTGTATTTAAAGAAATACAAAAAGAAACAGGCATAAAAGGAAAAAATTTATACATGCCTATAAGAGTAGCGATTACAGGGCAAGCTCATGGACCTGAAATGAATGAGATACTTTATATATTGGGTAGGGATTTGATGCTCACGAGATTAGGAAAGATGGGAAGGTGAATGTAATATGAAATTATACAACACATTAACACACAAAATAGAAAAGTTTGTGCCTATTGAGGCGAAGAAGATACGAATGTATACCTGTGGACCTACTGTGTATCATTATGCACATATAGGGAATTTGCGTGCATATATATTTGAAGATATCTTAGAGAAGTCTCTAACATATTTAGGATATGAAGTCACGAGAGCTATGAATATAACTGACGTGGGGCATATGGACTCAGATGCTGACGAAGGTGAAGATAAGATGCTAAAGGGTGCAAAAAGGGAAAACAAAACAGTGCTTGAGATTGCTGAAATGTACACCAAAGCTTTTTTTGCTGACTGCCAAAGGCTGAATATAAAAAGACCAGAGATAGTAGCAAAGGCAACAGAAATGATACCTGAGTATATAGAAATGATAATAATGTTAGAACAGAAGGGCTACACATATTTTTCAAATGGCAATGTTTACTTCGATATATCAAAGCTAGAAAAGTATAATAAACTTACAAATCAAAAGCTTGAGGATTTACAAGTGGCTGTTAGGGATGATGTAGAAGAGGATCAATTTAAGAAAAATCCACTTGATTTTGGACTTTGGTTTACAAAATCCAAATTTGATAATCAAGAGCTAAAGTGGGACTCACCATGGGGCGTAGGATATCCCGGCTGGCATATAGAATGCTCCGCAATAGCGATTAAATTCCTGGGAGAATATATGGATATACACTGTGGAGGGGTAGATAATATATTTCCACACCATACAAACGAAATAGCACAGTCAGAAAGCTACCTAGGTCATAAATGGGTTAACTACTGGATGCACGGGGAGCATCTAAATGATGAAACTGGAAAAATGAGCAAGTCAAAAGGAGAGTTTTTAACTGTATCATTACTAGAGGACAAAGGCTATAGTGCACTCGATTATAGATTTTTTGTTTTACAATCACACTATAGAAAACAACTAATATTCTCGTATGAGGTGCTCGACGGCGCAAAATCAGCACTATATAAACTAAAAAACAAAATACAAGAAATCCTAAAAGATACATCAAGTCAAAATGTGAGTAAAGAAAATATAGATAAGTATATAGAAAAATTTGTAGGTTATATATCAGATGATTTAAACACAGCGAATGTGGTTACTCTTATATTTGATGTAATAAAAGATGAAAATATAAATAATGCGGAGAAGATTTATATTATAAATGAAATAGATAAGGTACTATCTCTTGACTTACATACATTAGAGAAAAAGCAGGTAATAGACGAAGAACGAGATATAATAGAAGAACTTATAGAAAAGAGGAATAAAGCGAAAACTGAGAGAAATTATGCAGAAGCAGATAAGATACGAGTAGAGCTTAATAATATGGGTATTACGATAAAGGATACTAGAGAAGGTACTATTTGGGAAAAGGGGGGAATTTAAATGGGAAAAGTAGTGAAGTTAAAAATAGTACAAGTATTATTAATGTCTGTATAATGGGGTTAAATCCCTCGCCTTCCAGGCGAAACCTTTAGGTCAACCTCCTGAGTTAGTATTATAACCTTTGGAACAGAAATA
>MGOW01000077.1:5739-5881 GCA_001797255.1 Clostridiales bacterium GWE2_32_10 | reverse complement strand
AGAAAATTTATCAATAATCAGACCATCATCCTGTGCAATCGTCGGTATTCCTGTTGCTTGATAGTAAGCTCTTGCCTTAATAATAGCATTTTCTAATGAGTTATTTCCATCCTCATTTATCTCTAACTTTATATCAATATCT
>MGOW01000077.1:2220-5562 GCA_001797255.1 Clostridiales bacterium GWE2_32_10 | reverse complement strand
CTAAACATTCTATCCCTAGCTTACTGGCAACTTCAGTTGCGTATGCAATTTCCTCTTTTTGAAATTCTTCAATATGCATACTATTATGTTCAACCCCATCTCTTGCATAAAGCCTATTTGTTATAATGTCTGGGGCCTCTGTAAGAATGATAATTGCCTGCGGTTTTATATCTTCAAACACACGCATAGGCACTCTTTGTATATGTCCTTCTTTATCTAACAGGCAAAAATGTCCATCGAGTAAATATTCATTATCTGATATTTTATTAATAGCCTCTAAAAGATAATTTTTGTTTCCATCAATATCATCGACTCTTTTATCTTTTCTAGAATTATTATTCTCCTCTTCTGAAATCAATTTGCCAGCTGAATAAGTATTTATCCCCAACTCCTTTGCGACTTTTCCACAAAAGCAAGTCTTACCTACACCATGTATTCCTCCTACAAATATCATGCCATCCATCCCCTCAGGTTCTTTACTACATATTCTATTACCTATAATATACCATTTAAATTAATTTTCTTCAATATAAAAAGCAAAATTTTCATATTTTTTTATGCTGATTTTGCTTTTTTCTCTATATATCATTAAGCTTTAATTTTTTGTTAACATATTTCGAACAAAAAATAGCAAAAATAATCAGGGGTATTTTTCTAGTCACAAAGACTAAAAAGTATACTTATGGCATTTAGTCTTAAATTAATAAATTTTTTGAAAAAATATTTACAAAATAATGATATATATGGTATAGTATATGTACTATTGTTATAGAAAATATTACAAGCATAAGATAAGGAGGTTAGTACATATGAATACAGAATATGAAATAAGAATAATAGAAGTTGATGTAGATAAGGTGGTAAGGCGATTAGAAGAACTAGGAGCTGAGAAGGTAGGCGTATATGATTTTAGGCGATATACATATGATATAATTCAAGAAAAGGTAGATACCTGGCAAGGCTTAGGACAAATGGTAAAAAGACAACGCTAACTATAAAAGAAGTACACGCTGATACTGTGGACGGTACAAACGAGATAGAAGTTGAAGTTAGTGATTTTGAGGCGACTAATAAGATTCTTGAAAAACTAGGATACAACTACAAAAATTATCAAGAAAACAAAAGGGTAAGCTACAAGCTAGATGGGGTAATGGTAGAAATAGACTCATGGCCACTTATACCTACTCATCTTGAGATAGAAGGCAAAAATGCAGAAGAGGTATATCAAGTAGCCGAAAAGCTTGGGTATAAGAAAGAGGATACAACAACATTAGGCATTACAGGTATATATGAACAGGTTTATAATATAAATCTACTTAATATACGGGAATTGAAAGATAAGGTGGATTAAAAAATCTGCCTTTTGATTGAAAAAAGAGGCAAAATTCAATTTTAATAAACATACCTCTCTTCTACTTACATATCATACATTTTATCCATATCTATAATCCTCCAGTCTTCATTGGTGTAATTGCAGCATTCGCTGGCCAATTCATAGAATTCCTGAGTAGAGATGTTAGGTATTTTGGATTTCATCAAGAGTATCATCGAAGCAACTATCGGTATGCTCCAGCTATATGCTGCACTTCCGCAGTATACATAATAACTAACCTCACCTGGTATTGCATAAAGGCGACCACCTCCAGGAACTAATATGCTATTCTCCCTTTTTCTATCTATTACAGCTTTGTGTGTTTCTGCTTTTTGAGTTACCCAATCTTCTCCATACATCCAGTCAACAATTTTTGTATAATCTTCATCATATTTTGGAGATGCAATTGCAAAGTATTTTTCGAAAACTTCTGAAGATAATACCGTACAACCATCTTCTTCTAACAACTTTATTATTTTTTCAGCTCGTTTCCTTTGATCCTCATTTTGTTTTATTCCATCAAATAATAATCCCGAAGAAATCGATATTACACTTATTTTTCCATCAAATTTAAAGCATTGGTTATACTCATAAATTTCTTCTAGCTTCTCCAGTCTATCTTCTACAACATTTTTATAGTCACTTTCATAAAAATGTATCATAGCTTCTGGTGCTATTTTATGAATCACATCAACTATAGCATTGGCGTGCATGCTATCTTCATCACTTATATTATCTGTATGCATAATTATATTTTCTTTAAATATTTTGCTATGTACCTGTAGCCCTTGATCTATTACTGCAATATGCATACCTTTTCCATATACCCCTGCTTCATGAAGTTCATCTATCCCAAAGCCATTTTTCCTTGCAAGCTCTATAAGATTTTGAATATGTATTCTTTCAGAGTCTTTATCATTCAAAACTGCATCATAAGAAAATGTCAGCTTAGCAAATAAATCAGTTGATATATCTGATAAATCATGCTCTCTTAAGTCCCTGAAAGCCAACTGCCATACTCTTTCTATTTCATTCTTACATTCATAATTGATAAAATTCTCCGCACGCGTTCGATCTATCTTCTTCGGTAAGTCGTATCGTGTTAAAATCATATCCTTGAAGCTGTTCATTCAACTCACATCCCCACTAATTGCACAATTTTTAATTAGTTTTCAAAGTAATTCTCCAAGAGCCTAATATTTAGTAGTGTTTTCAGTTTCTCAGGGTCAGGCATCAACTTACTAACTTACTCCATTCTCCAACATCTTTTCTAGTATTTTTCAAACCTTCTTTTCATTCATACAATTCATCATCAATCCCATCATATATGAAATCTATTACTACATCCCCATTCTCATTTATAAATCCTCTTTTACCATCCATTTGAACACTTGCAATACCTTCCTCAAAACCTCTAGCTTGTTCATATATAAACGGTATTACTAGTTCACCTTCTTTATTCTCATATCCGTATTTCACACCATTACTTACACATATCAAACTCATGTTATACCACTTACTGTATTTATTAAAAATTTCTTCCCTACTATGCTCAAATTCATCTACCACTTGACCCCTATTATCAATAGCTCCCCATTTATCATTTAGCTTTACTTTTGCAATCCCATCTTGAAATAAAGATATATATTGATATTTGCATTCAATAATTTCATATCCTTCCTTATTTATAACTCCCCACTCAGCTTTTTTGCGTGCTATTGATAACCCATCATGGAATCCTTCTACTTTATCATATTGCTTAAACTTTCTGTACTTCTCAAAAATTTCTTCTCTGCTGTATTCAAATGGATCTACTACTTCACCCTTGGTATTAATAGCTCCCCACTTATCATTCATTTTTACCTTTGTAATATCATCTTCAAAAAAGGAAACATACTGATATTTACAACTCATAACTTCTTTTCCATCTTTGTTTATAAATCCCCATTTGCTACTTTTTTGTATCCTTG
>MGOW01000077.1:0-2185 GCA_001797255.1 Clostridiales bacterium GWE2_32_10 | reverse complement strand
ATGTTTGTAATAACAAGTTCACCCTTGATATCTATAAATCCCCACAAATTCCCTTTTTGTACTGCTGATAAACCTTCGACAAAGTTTTGGGAGTCATTACATACAAATGATGTTATAATTTCTCCTTCTTTATCTAGGTAATAAGATACTCCTTCTTTCCTAGCTTTTGCTATACCATCCTCAAATATAGTAACAGATTCATATTCACTTTTTATAAATTCCCCCTCCTATCACCTTTGTTCCTATGCTATGTTTACTGTTTTAAAAGCAACTTCTTAAGATTTCCAAACCCTAGTTTAAATTAGATTATTTATCCGTCTCTTCTAATAACCTATCAAAATCTGATTCAAACAATCGGTCTTGAGCAATTCTATATTTTTCAAATTCTGTTTCTGCATGTTCCTTTGCTATCGCCATTGATATCTTTCCTGCATCCTTTAAAATATCTCTATCATCTGCAAGCAAAAATTTATCTATCCTTTTTGACCAATCTTCCATTGTCATAGGTATTTTTCTTTTCGCTCTTGATTCAGCTAAATCTAAAAATGCATTTACAATTCTACTTAAGTCTTCTATTTCATTTTTTGAAAGATAGTTTTTGGCTACACTCGCATCAGTTTTTAAAATTTTCCCACCCGGTGAGTTTTTCCATGAGGTTAGTCCCATATTTTCCTTTTTGCTATCAGCTCTATTATATATAAGCTCTGCTGCTGTTTGTTTTGATATTGCAAAGTGCATTTTATTTTGAACTTTTACAAAGAAATCTTTTGTGATTTGTGAAGTTTTATCATAATCCATGCTCGTTGCATATATATCTGTTATTTTTTGATAAAATCTTCGTTCACTTAATCGAATTTCACGTATTTCTTCCAAAAGCTTTTCAAAATAATCTTCGTCCAGAAAAGCTCCATTTTCCATTCGTTTTGTATCTATCACATATCCTTGGATCGTATATTTTTTCAACACTCTCGTAGCCCATCGTCTAAACTGTGTAGCCCTAATTGAATTCACACGATACCCGACAGAAATAATTGCATCTAAATTATAATGTATCACTTCACGAGTTATTTTTCTATCTCCTTCCATTTGAACTGTTCGGAATTTCCGAACAGTTGCCGACTCTTCTAATTCTCCGCTCTCAAAAATATTTTTCAAGTGTTCACTTAACGTAGATTTTTCTATATCAAATAATATCCCCATCATTTTTTGAGTTAACCACAAAGTGCCATCTTCATATCTAACTTCTATTCCATCTTCTTTAGCTTGATTTGAAAAAACGAGAAATTCTGCAGTACTACTTCGTATGTATAATTCATTTTTATTATTCATCATTTTTCACCTTCCTCTTAATTATCAATAGTTTATTTTTTTATATCTCAGAGTATCTCACAGTCCTTTAGCTTCTCAGCAAATGGGTGACAAGATTTACATCTTTTTACTGGTAATTACTTTCAGAACTAATTTTTTTATTATTAAACTTCTCTATTTTTTAAGTATTTAATTATTATAAAATCTACCTTTACAAATAAAATTTCAAATAAAGTCATTGTTATTAGCAGAAGAATAGTAATAATCATCATTCTATTTTGAATGTTATCTTCCATTGACTGTATTACTACATTAGACATTAACATAGTGACAAAAAATATTATAACGTTAGAAATGATAATCGAGATTAATTTTAATATGTAATTCATTACTCCCTGCTGTATTTCATATTTATTATGTACTATTGCTATGTCCAATAATAATGTTGACAACCAGAAAAATGGAAGTGTAAAGTATATAGCCAGTCCACTATACTGATGGTCATTATTTGGTGTCAAAATTGTACTAAAATATATCCAAGATAATATAGTAATTGCTAATATAAAAAAATATATAGCTGGCATATACTTTAAAACCTTTTTTGAATTTAAACTAATCGGAAAACCTAATATCATTAGTAACATTGATATACCTATTATAATATTTACAATTTCATTCATAAATTTCTTCCTCCTTAGGATTATATAATAATTTTTCAGGGTCAGGCATCAACTTACTAACTTATTCCATTCTCCAACATCTTTTCTAATTGATTTGAATTTTTATAATGACCTGCCTTTATTTTTGATACTGCTGTCGTCGATACTCTTAGCCTTTCTGCTATCTCTTTATTTGTTATATCTGAATCTGCTAGTAT
>MGOW01000076.1:4793-5964 GCA_001797255.1 Clostridiales bacterium GWE2_32_10 | reverse complement strand
TTTACTCGGTTTTTGTGTCGTTTTAGTCTGACTTTCCGAGATTACTCTTATAAATTTTGCTCATCAAATTAGAATGAAAATTTGACGACAAATCTTTTTCAGGAAGGGATTTTAGCTTTTCCTCTATTTTATCAAAATCATAAAGCATTTTATTATTTTGATTCATATTCATCCCCTCCTTTCATACTTGTTAAACGAGCTTTATTTTGTTTTTGTTCCATATTATTAAATATTTCATATAATTTTTTCTTTGCCCTATTTAACCTTGATTTTACAGTACCTAGACTACATTCTAGACTTTCAGCTATCTCCTCATAGTCGAGATCTTTTATGTATTTTAAAATTATCACTATCCTATATTCTGGTTCAAGCATGCCTATTTTTTGCATGATATCTATTTCTTCCTCTTTCTTTATGTATTTTTGTTCTGGAGTTAATTCCTTCTCATCCTTATATTGTTTTTCTACTTCAGAGTCATCATTATCTAGTCTCTCATCTATATAAATAAACTGCGTGCTGTTACTTTTTTTCCTAATCTCATCTATACAGGTATTGACAGTTATTCTATATATCCAAGTATAAAATCTACTTTTTTTATTATACAGCCTTATTTTATTATAGATTTTGATACAAACCTCCTGAGCAATATCTTCAGCATCTTGAGAGTTACCAAACATTCTATATGCTATATTATATATATCTTTCTCATAACATAGTATCAACTCTTCAAATGCCTGTAATTCTCCTTTTTGTGCCCTACCTATAAGTTCCAAGTCATCATTTCTATACATATTTACACCACCTTTAGTTTACAAAAATTTTATTCAATAGCACACAGAACAGGACGAAAGCTGGTACCATGGTGCTGCACCGTATGCAAAATTTTGGTATTCTCCATATCCTCGGAATAAATTTACATTTACTGTTACCCCACTATCAGTTGATATTTCATGCAGTGCCATACCATCTGTTTGAGTTGCTGTTTGTGTATTTGTATCACTACTTATTCCATATGTCGCTATACTACAACCTCATATATATTCCTTCCTTCTACCTCTATCCACTTTTGTGTATAGTTCTTATCCTTCCTAAAGTCAAATACTACCATGTATCCTTTGGCTATATTTTTTATCTCCAAATATTCCGCTAGCTGTTTATATCCTTTTTCTTC
>MGOW01000076.1:0-4778 GCA_001797255.1 Clostridiales bacterium GWE2_32_10 | reverse complement strand
GTATTTTTTTAGTTCTATTATGTATTCTTTTTTGTTGTATGTTATTACTATATCAAATCTTCTGTTTGTTCGGGTTTCTGCTTCTATGTAGTAGAAGCCTGTTCCGTTTATTATTGGTTTTATAAATGCTAAGAATATCATTCTTCCTTCTTTTTCTTTGAATTTTTCCGTTTCTTCTCTGTATTCTTCTTTCATTAGTTCTTGGAATCTGTCTAGTATTTTTATCATGTCTATGTCTCCGTCTTTTGTTATAAACTGACTTGTGCTTTCATAATTTTTTATTCTTTTATTCTCTCTTTCTTTTTTTATTGACATATGGTTATATAGTAATATTTCAAATATTTTGTTATGTATTTCTACTTTTGCTGTTTTACTTTCTTTTATAATGCCATACATTGCTGCTTTACTTATTACTGAGTCTGTTTGCACGTAGCTATATTCTATCCCATCTATTAATATATCATATATCATTTCATTTAACTCACTATCGTTTTCTATATTTTTTATTATGCTATCAAATAATGTGTTGTTTTCTTTTAATATTAGTTTAACTGCCTGCTCTACACCTTCTATCATCCAATTTCTATTTATTTTTTCATCTATTACCTTACATACTTTACTAACCAAAAATGGATATCCACTTGTGTATTTGTATATTTCTTCTGATATTTTACCTATGTCCATTCCCACATGATTTTCTTTATTTTCTTTTTCGTACTCCTGCAGCATTGTGGCTATTTCCTCAGGATTAAAACTCATATCTACTTCAAAATCTGCCGCTATATTCCATGGGCTGTTGTATCTATCTGATGTTAGTTCTTTTGCTTCATCTGCTGTTATTACTTTTTGCTCACTTATTAGTAGCTTTAGACTTTTTATGTCATGAACTCCTGCTAGTATTACTGATTTAAATGTTTTTACTTTATCTCTTATTAAATATTTTTTTCTAAGTACTCCTAAGAATTTTAAGAATACCGCGTTGTTGCTTGCTTGGTCTACTTCGTCTATTATTAGTACTATTTCTTTATCCATCTCCATGCACATCTTGGTTATATTACGATTTAGTTTTTCATATGACCTATTATCTAGACTATATTTTATTATTTTATTATATAGTTCGCTATCTGTATATTCATATATATCTGCTATCGTATTAAATATATTACTACAAAATGTTTCCTCATCTTCAAATAAACTTTCACCTGTACCTTCAAAGCTTGCTTTCAAGATTATATATTTGTCTAAAATATTACTTCCTATCATTGATATTGTCGTAGTCTTTCCAAACTGCCTGCTTCTGTTTATCGTGAAATAACTCCCGTCCTCTATCATCATTTCTATTTTCTTTATTTTATCAGTTGTATCTACCATATAATGTTTATCAGATATACACGCTCCCGCTATATTAAATTTTTTCATCCACTCTTCCCCTTTCGTTTTTTATTCTATTACTAGTATACATTACTGCAACAAAAAATTCAAGTATTATTTTTATACTTGAATCTTTTTGTTGTATAAGAGTGAATCCTATTCTTTGTTTATAAGTTTTATAATTTCTTTAACTTCATTTCCCGTTAAACCTGTATACATCACTATCTGTTCTTCCGTTAGGTTACTCTTTAGCATATTTTTTATTATTGTCCTATTTCCTTCCATCTTTCCTTTCTTCTTTTTGTTCTAATACTTTATATGTATTATATTCATATAATATTTTTGTTCCATAAAATTTGTATTTATATTTATTAGGCTTGTAGTAATTCATCAGGACTTATTTCTTTTGTCTTTTTTGCCTCCACTTTGTATGCATCCCCTTTTCTTTAGTATACTTATATAATAGCATATCTAGATATTCTTTGAAGACTTTTTTTAGTTTTTACTTCACTTTAGTTTTTCCAAATCCCAAGTAATCCAACTTGAATTTTTTCCCTTTTCATCCCACGCTACTCGACATACCAAGAGAATGTTAGATTATAGATTTAATTAAGCACCGACAATACTGGTCGAAATCCGACAACAGTGGCGACAGAACCATCACCATAGTAAACCGCATACACGCCCGATAGAGCCCCAGAATTGTACATCCCCCCACGTCGAAAGAACGGGGTTGCGTTGTACGGAAAGTATTGGTAATCTCCATATCCATTAAACGGATTTGTAGATACACTTGCACCACTGTCTGTTGATATCTCATGCAGTGCCATTCCGTTTGTTTGAGTTGCTGTTTGCGTATATGCATTTGCTTCTGTTCCGTCAAACGTTCCTATTAATTCATCTTTATATTTTGCCACCGCACTTATTAAATTACTTCCATCTACTGTTAGGCAAACATTTCCATTTGATATGTAACCTGCTACATGCTCATATGCTCCTCCGTTTAAATCATATATACCATATACATTCCCTGTTGTACTTGCATTTTGTCCCTGGGCACTTTTATAGTCATTAGTAGTTCCAACATTAGATGCTGCTGATACGGAACTTCCCGCACTTCCTGTTATGTAGGTTGAACTATTATTTATCCATACTTGGTTTCCATCTCTTATTGCTTCCGTTAGATACGCTACTGCTCCCCACTCACTGTTTTTCATCATATGCGTATCCATTACATTACTATCACTACTTATCCCATATTTTGTACTATTTATTGTTTGCATTTCCCTACAAGAACTAAATGTGTTGCTTATATTTCTAGCTCTCCAACTTGCCACTCCTGGCTTTACTTGCACTTTTACAGTTCCATCATTACTCGCCTCAAATTTAGCTACCCATATTCCTTTTAACTCTTCTCCTGCATCATGTACCCCATCATTATCATTATCCCACCAAAATGCCGGGTGTACTTTATATGTACCTCCTTGCGTGTCATCTGTTGTTCCATTTGAGTATATTATTTGTATCTTATCGTCAGCACTAGTTCCTGTTGTATCATCTCCTGTTATTTTGTATGTATACCTAGGTATCCATACAAACATGCTTCCATCTGCTAATCTTACATTTGCCCACCTTTCATTAGATACTCTATCCTCTGCACTCTGATCTATATCCTCTCTATAGTTATACCAAGTTTTATCTAGTATCTCTTGCGGTGTTGCATCCCTAAAGTTATTTGCATCAAATATTAGTGGTATCAATCCTGGTGCAAACCTCGGTGAATTTGCTGCAAATGAGGCGGTTATCGTCACCGTCTTACTTCCCCCCGCATTACCATTCCCATCCACATCTATACACACTCCATTCCCTACCACTACTGCCTGCGTACATGCTCCACTATTCGTTACTACTAGCGTATATGTATTCCCATCTACTTCAGTGAATGTTCCTTTTACCCCGTTTGTTACCCCTACATCTCCTACTACAAATCCTATTACATTTGCACTAAATTCAAATGTATATGTTATGCTTGACACACTCGTTGTATCTGGTGTACTTGCTGTTATTACTACTGTTGGTCCTGTTCTGTCTATTGTCACTGTCTTGCTTCCTACTTCATTGTTATTTCCTGCGTTGTCAGTGCATACCCCTTGAGCTATGCTTACAGTTTGGGCACAGCTTCCTGTGTTAGTTACTACCAATGTATATGTATTTCCATCTACTGTTGTGAATATTCCTTTTGTTCCGTTTGTTACTGTTATGTCACTTGCCGTAAATCCTATTACACTTTTGCTGAATTCTAGTGTGTATATTACGCTTGATGCATTTGTTGTGTCTGGTGTGTTTGCTGTTATGTTTACTGTTAGTGCATTTAAATCTACTACTATTTGTTTCTCTGCACTTAAATTATCTCCTCCTAGCGTTGTTTGACATACTCCTGCTGCTACACTTACTATTTGTGTGATATTTCCTGCATTGGTTACTACTAGTGTATATGTATTCCCATCTACTGCTGTAAATGTTCCTTTGCTTCCGTTGGTTACTGTTATGTCTCCTACTTCAAATCCCGTTACATTTTCCCCAAATTCAAATGTATATGTAATACTTGCTGCATTTGTTATCGGTGAAGTATTCGCTGTTATTAGTAGTGAGGTTACTAATGAATCTCCCGGCATTGGTATCGCGGCTGGAGTTACTGTTATTTTTCCGTTTGCATCTACTGCTACTGCATAGTCTTCCGTTCCTAGCGGATAAGTTGGCATTTTTTGTATGTATCCCTTTGCTAATAAATCATCAATTATATTATCTTGTGGCAGTACCACTTCCTGCTCTAGTAGATATAACTCCGCTTTATTTTCTAGTGTAGATACATTTGTATTATGCGCTGTTTTCTTAGCTACTTCAGTTTTACTTGTATATATTGGTATCACAATCACAACTAATGTCGCCATTATTACAATTACTAGTATCATTTCCATCAAGGTAAAACCTAAGCACGATTTGCGTGCGTGGATGATTGTTGTAACCATCCCCTCTTTACTTGGGTTAATTTTATTTTCCTTCACTAAATCTCCCCCCTCAAAACATATTAGTTTCTTATCTACTACTTATTGTATCAATTTTTTATCTTTTTTGCAACTGATTTGAAAATAATTTTAAAGATTTTTATTCAAACTGTAAAACAAAAAAGAAATCCATTAGATTTCCCTTTCTACTAGACTCTTCCTAGTCTTTTGCCTAGTCATCTCTACAAGTCCAAGCTTTGTCATACCTAGAACAACAGTCTTGACTCTATCTTTACTTGTTTCTTCTTTTAGTATTCTTACAACTTCCTTCCGATACTCCTCGCTACTCATATTTATAAAATCAATGATGATTATACCTGATATATTCCTTAGTCGTATTTG
>MGOW01000075.1:8471-41463 GCA_001797255.1 Clostridiales bacterium GWE2_32_10 | reverse complement strand
CATAAAACCTCTACTTTACGCATATACGATATAAATTAAACATCAGGAATACTATTACATTTACGTTAACTAAATGACATTGCCCTCTGAACTGTAACGAATCAAAAAACATTTCAAGAAAAATTTTTAAATTAATTATGGAAATATTTAAAAAAGTATGTTAAAATAAATAAAAGGGTTGGTGAGTGATAAATGAAAAAATTTAATATAACTACAACGTGTATTAAAGAAGAGCATTATATGGTAGATACGAGTAAAAAGTTAGCGAAGATAGAGCAAATGATAGCAGGTGGAATGTATTTTACGATAAATAGGGCAAGGCAGTATGGGAAGACTACGACTATGGCTAACCTATTTATGACGTTGCAGGATAAATATATGATAATTGCAGGAAGCCTAGAAGATTTTGGGGAAGATGTATATAAAACGGAACAAAAATTCTCGTTAGCGTTATTACATATGATAGCTAAAAGAATGCATTCTCAAGATAATGAATTATCAGATTTTATAGAAAGTTTTAAGGATATACAGAATCTAAATGAGTTGTCAGATGTGATTACAAAGATATGTATGAAAAGTAAAAAAGAAATAGTGCTGATGATAGATGAGGTAGATAAGGCAAGTAATAATGTGTTATTTCTAGATTTTTTGGCTATTCTTAGAGACAAATATAACTCGAGAAAAATTGGGCTAGACAAGACATTTAAATCAGTAATACTAGCAGGAGTACACGATGTTAAAACCTTGAAGATGCATATAAAAGAAAGAAGAATTCTAACAGAAGAAGAAGCGAAATTAATGGATAAAGGCACATACAACTCACCATGGAATGTGGCGGAAGATTTTATTGTAGATATGAGTTTTAATCCAGAGGAAATAGCGACAATGCTAGTAGAATACGAAAATGACTACAATATAGGTATGAATATAGTGGAAATGAGTGAGGAAATATATTACTACACAAGCGGATATCCATTTTTGGTAAGTAAAATATGTAAGCTAATAGATGAAAGATTAGATAAAAAATGGGACAAAGAAGGGATAAAAGAGGCTATAAAAATAATATTAGAGGAAAGTAACACTTTATTTGAAAGTTTGATAAAAAATTTAGAAAATGATAGCGAACTATATAGCATAATAGAAAGAATAATAATAAATGGAGAAAATATAGATTACAATATTGACGAATACCATACAAATAAAGCTACGATGTATGGTATAATAAAGAGAAGCGAAAGCAAGAAAATAGAAGTACATAATAGAATATTTGAAATAAGAATATATAATTATATGATAGCAAAAAGAATAATAAGCTCAAAGGTGAGTTTAAACTACGAAACAAGAAACCAGTTTGTAAAACCAGATGGGAACCTAGACATGGAGCAAGTATTATATAAATTTCAAGAGCTAATGAAAGAAGAATACAGACAAGAAACTGAAAAATTTGTAGAAAAAGAAGGGCGAATGTTATTTCTAATGTTTGTAAAGCCGATAATAAATGGGGTAGGATTTTACGATGTAGAAGTGGAAACAAGAACGAATAAAAGGATTGACATAATAGTAACTTATAACAGAGAAAGATTTATAATAGAACTAAAAAAATGGTACGGAAAAGCACGTGAGGATAAAGGACACAAACAGCTTGCAGAGTACTTGGAGATAAAGAATACGGATATAGGATATATGGTTATGTTTAATTTTAGAAAGAGGAAGAAATATACTAGGGAGTGGCATGAGGTAGAAGGGAAGAGGATCTTTGAGATTGTTGTGTGAAATAGGATGACAGCATATATATTTACTAAAAAAATTAAATTAATTGTAGAAATTTTAGAAAAAGTATGTTAAAATAAATAATATATAATAAATAATCTGGAAACGAGGTCTAACATGGAGAGAAAATTGATTGATGTGGAATATGAGGTTAGAAAATATTTTTTGATATATATTTTTATAGCATGTGTAATATTTCTGTTTTTAAATATTTTTAAGGATTTTAACTTATATGAATACTATAATAATAAAGTAGATGACTTCTTTTATGAGCTGAATGTTGATTCTGAAAAAATATTAAGCGAACCAAGTAAATTTAATATTTCAGAAGACGATGCTAAGACTGAATATTATAAATTTAAAGATTACTTAGAAGAAAGTAAATATATGTTGACATATTATTTTCCGGCTTTGGTTTTGATAGCCATATTTATAATATCGGTTATTCACGTAAGAATTCAGAATAGTATATATAACACAAAAATGAAGATTACACAAGCTATTAAATTAAGCAAAATAATTCCGATATTTGCTTTAATTGTTTCTTGTATAATTATTTTTATAAATTCAGAAGAAAATTATGCTTTTGTAAAAACATTAGATAATATAAACTTGATAATAGCAGTTGTATTAATAACTTTCGGAATTGCGGTAGTAGGCAGTATGATAAATGCAAGGGAGCCAAAACAACGAACTATATTAAAGATGGTAAATATAGTTTTAATATTAATATTTCCAAAAGTTTACTGGTTTATAGGCATCTTTGGAAGTATGTTCAATGTTAAAATTATAAAAAGAGAAGGGGGAAATGAGATATGAGAAACGGAAAGTGGGATGTAGGATCCCCTCCCTTTAAGAGAGGGGTTGGAGGTGAGTACCGATTTTTTGGAGGTGAGTTTGCATGGATTATAAGAAGATTGAGAAGTTAGTAAAGAAAAATAATAGAGTTGTATATATTTTCTTTTTGATATTAATATGCACAAATTCTATATGGCTACTTTATGAGCCACAGGTTGCTTTAATTTCTGTATGTATAGTAGGGGCGCTTTATAGTCATTATTTGATAACCTCAAGCGATTTTAAAAGGAATATATATAACGCAGTAACGCAGTATGAGGACGACGTTGTAAAATATAAAAAGGATGCCAATCTTAAATCCCCAGTACCTTACATGGTTATTGATATACATGGGGATGTAAAATGGGTTAATAATAAATGCAAAAATATATTAGGAGATAAGAAATTACATGAAGAAAATATTTCTACTATATTTCCTGATATTAATGTAGAGGATATTATAGAAAATCTAACAATATCTAAGGAAATTATTATAGATAATAATATTTATCATTTAGAGAAAAAAATAATTAAAATAGAAGAAGATGACGATGTTGAAAATCTTATAACACTATATTTTATAAATATTACAGAATATAATAAGCTGAGAGAGGTATATGAGGCGGATAAATTAGTAATAGGATATTTTTTTATTGATAATTTTCAAGAGGTTATAGATAGTATAGAAGAAGTGAAAAGTCCTATGCTTATAGGTTTGATAGAAAGAAAGCTTGGTAAGCTTGGGCAAGATATGGATGCAATAGTAAAAAAGATAGAAAGAGATAAATTTATGTTTGTATTCCATAAAGATAGGTTACAAAGCTTTATTACTAATAAATTTATGATTCTTGATGATATAAGAAAGATTAGTATAGGGAATGAACTGCCGGTTACGTTAAGTATAGGTATAGGAGTAGATGGGACTAATCTTATAGGAACATCTGAATACTCAAAGGATGCACTGGATTTAGCTATAGGACGTGGTGGAGATCAGGCTGTAATAAAAGATGGTGAAAATTATGAGTTTTTTGGTGGAAAAAATAAAAAGGATGTAGATAACACAACAGGTGGTAAAGCTAGAGCTAGAATAAAAGCTTACGCTTTTCGGGAACTAGTAAATAATGTTGATAGAGTAATTATAATGGGACATAGAAATCCAGATTTAGATTCACTTGGAGCAGCACTCGGGATGTATAGAGCAGTTGAGATGCTAGGTAAAAAAGCACATATTGTTCTAAATGAAGTTACGGCAGCTATAGAAGCATTATTTGAAAAGATAGAAAATTCAGGAGAGTATGCAAGGGACACATTTATAAGAACAGCGGAGGCTTTGCAAAAGTTTGACGAGGATACATTACTTGTTGTAGTTGATGTCAATAATCCAACCTATGTTGATGCACCAAAACTGTTTGAAGTTGCAAAAAAAATAGTTGTTATTGATCATCATATAAAAAGCGGTACAACAATAGAAAACCCTATACTTGCATATCAAGAAGCATATGCATCATCGACATCAGAGCTTGTAACACAGCTTATTCAGTACATTTCTGATAAGGTCGAGCTTAAGGAAGTTGAAGTGGATGCACTTATTGCAGGTATAATAGTAGATACTAAAAATTTTACATTTAAAACAGGCGTAAAAACATTTGAAGCAGCAGCATTTCTAAGAAGAAATGGAGCAGATAGTACAAGGGTGAAGGTGTTATTCCAAAATGATTTAGATTCATATAAGGCGAGAGCCGAAGCTGTAGGAACAACTGAAATATATAAAGAACATTTTGCTATAACGATATTTAAAAACAGAGATGAGAATGACTATTTGATGATATCTCAACTTGCTGATGAACTTCTAAATATAACTGGAGTAAAGGCATCATTTGTTTTATGTTATGATGGTAATAAGATATTACTTAGCTCAAGGTCATTAGGTGAGATGAATGTAGAGCTTATTGCAGAAAAGCTTGGTGGTGGAGGTCATTTTACCGCTGCAGGGGCACAAATAAAAGGTATGACAATAGAGGAGGTTCGCATGAAGCTAAAGAAAAGTATTGATGAATATTTTAAAGGAGATGATAGAAGATGAAAGTGATACTTAAAAAGGAAGTAAAAAAATTAGGAAAAGTAGGAGATCTGATTGAGGCAAGTGATGGATATGCAAGAAATTATTTATTACCACAAGGGCTTGCTGTAGAAGCTACAAAAGCAAACATGGCCGAGGTAGACCAAAAGAAAAATGCAGAGAAAAAGAGAGAAAAAGCAGAGCTTGATAAAGCAAAAAGCAAAGCTGAATTATTAAACAGTAAAACATTTAAGGTACTAATAAAGGCAGGAGAAAACGGGAAAATATTTGGTTCAGTAACATCTAAAGAAATAGCAGAAGCTATAGAAAAACAGGCAGGAGTAGAAGTAGATAAAAGAAAAATAAATTTAACAGATAATATAAAAAATATAGGTATATATACAATAAAAGTAAAGCTTCATAATGAAGTTGTGACAGATATAAAGGTAGAGGTAAATGGAAAGTAACCCTGTCTTGTTTGCTATGTCATCCTCTAGGGTGTGTATTCATAACAATGACAGATAAAGCGAGAGGTGAGAAGTGAGTGAATGAGGTTTTGGATGATATAAAGGAAAATAAAATAAAAAATATATACTATTTTTATGGTTCAGAAAAATATTTAGTGAATTTTTATATTAATAAATTATTAGAAGCTATCGTTGATAAAGTTTCGAGGGACTTGAATTATGATATGTTCGATGATAAAACAGCAAATGTAGAAAGAATACTAGAAAGCATGGAGACCTTGCCAATATTTGCATATAAAAGAGTTGTGTATCTTAGGAATATTGGATTATTTGATAAAAAGTCTAAAGCTTTATTGCAAAAATTATCTGATAGTATGGCTAAAATATCAGATACAACATGTTTGATAATCGAAGAACACGCTTTAGAAAAAGGGCAGGGTAAATTTAATAATATTTTAAAAAATCAAGATGTATGTAGGATTGTAAATTGTGAAATTCAAAAAGAAAGTATCTTAGTAAAATGGATTCAAAAAAAATTTAGGGAACTTGAAAAAGATATAGATACTAAAACTGCTACTTATATGCTACGTAAGATTGGCTTTGATATGAACAATATACTGAGTGAAATTAATAAGCTGAGTAGCTTTAAGGGGTTTGAAAATAACATAAGAATAAATGATATAGATCAAATATGTACTCAATCTATCGACTCTAAAATATTTGATCTACTTGATGGAATAGGGCAAAAAAATCTAACAAAGGCAATGAATACATATACAAATCTTATATATATGCAGGAACCAGTGCAAAGGATTTTATATATGATTTCAAGACAATTTATGTTTATTGCTGATGTGAAAATGCTTTTTGATAAAGGCTATAGTATTGATGAAATAACAGAGATAACTAAAAGTCGAAAATTTATAGTGATAGAATGTAAGAAACAATCGGAACACTTTACAAACACCAATTTAAAGTGTATACTTAATAGGTGTTTAGATATAGACTTGTCTATAAAAAAAGGAATATTAAATCCTAGGCTTGCTTTAGAACTTTTTATAATAGAAGTAGCTAGAAAATAAATGGAGGATGAAACTATGAATTATGATAATATTGGGGATATTAATGAAATTTTAATGGATGCTAAAGAAAAAGGTGCATCAGATGTACATATTGTGGTTGGATATCCACTGGCTTTTAGGATTAACGGGGAGTTAATTTATCAAATGTCTGATAAACTAGAGAAAGATGAAGTAGAGGGCTTAATTATGCCAGTATTAAATTCAAACATTATAAATAGAGAAAGATTTCAGCAAACAGGTGAAATAGATATGGCGTATGCAATAGGACAAAATAGGCATAGAGTTAACGTGTACAGGCAAAGAGGTACAATGGCAGCAGCCATGAGGCTTATACCAGAAAATATACCTAGTGTAGTTGACCTAGGATTACCTATTTCTGTTTTGAAACTTGTTGAAAAGACAAAGGGACTTATTTTAGTAACAGGACCAACAGGAGCTGGTAAATCTACAACTCTCGCGTCTATGGTTGATTATATAAATAAAAATAGAAACTCGCATATAATAACTCTTGAAGATCCTATAGAATATCAATACAAATTCAAGAAAAGTATAATAAATCAAAGAGAAATAGAAAAAGATACAGAAAGCTTTGCAAGTGGACTAAGGGCAGCTTTGCGTGAAGATCCAGATGTGGTATTGGTGGGGGAAATGAGGGATATCGAAACTATTTCTACAGCGATAACAGCAGCGGAGACTGGTCATTTAGTTCTTTCAACACTACATACAATGAATGCACCGCAAACCATCGAACGTATAATTGACGTATTCCCAGCAAACCAACAAAGTCAAGTTAGATTTCAATTATCTATGATACTATCAGGGATAATTTCACAACAGCTTATCGAAAGAAAAGACAGAACTGGAAGAGTACTTGCATCTGAAATTTTAATATCGAACACTGCAATTGCGAATTTAATACGAGAAGGCAATACACATCAAATGAAGAGTGTACTACAAACAAGGTCGCAAGAGGGGATGCAAACAATGGACGCTTCCTTGCTAAATCTATATAAAAATGGGTTTATATCAAAAGAAGATATATTAAAATACTCTCAAGATACTAATTATGTTACAAGTATGATGGGAATGTGAGTTTATTATAGAGATAGGGAGGAGCAACATATGACGATAGCATTAATTATATTAGTAGGACTTATGGTTGGAAGTTTTTTAAATGTTTGTATATACAGAATACCAAGGGAGGAATCTGTTGTATTAGGTTCTTCACATTGTACAAGCTGTAGTGAAAAGATTAGATGGTATGATTTAATACCAGTATTAAGCTATCTTATGCTTAAAGGAAAATGTAGAAAATGTAAGTCTAAGATAAGTATAAAGTACCCGATGGTGGAAGTGTTAAATGCAGTATTATATTTAATATTGTTTTATAAATATGATCTAGCAGTAAATTTTTACATATTTGCGACAATGGCTTCCATATGTATATTAATAGCGTTTATAGATTATGAACACCAAATAATACCAGATAGACTAGTAATATTAACCTTATTAGCTGCTCTTTCATATAGAATATATTCATCTGTGCAAAGTAATGTTTATTGGATTATATATGATGGACTAATAGCTGCTTTTGGGGTGTTTTTGATATTTTTGTTACTTATGGTATTCAGCCGTGGTGGTATGGGTGGAGGAGATGTGAAGCTTATATTTCCAATAGGGCTTATGTTTGGGGTGGAAAGGATTGCATATGTTTTACTTATAAGTAGTGTATTAGCAAGTATTTATGGTGTAATATTATTAATAACTAAAAAGGCAAACCGAAAAACACCAATACCATTTGGAACGTTTTTAGCAATGGGAGTGTATGTAATGTTGGTTATGGGACATTTATAAAAGGGGGTATTGATTATGGAGTTGAAAAATTGTAGGAGATGTGGAAGATTATTTGGTTATGTGAATAATCTACTTTGTCCTGAATGTATTGAGAAGGAAGAAGAGGAGTTTAAGTTAGTGAAAGATTATATATATGAACATCCGAATTGCTCAGCACATGAGGTATCAGAAGTTACAGGAGTTTCGGTTAGAACTATTATAAATTTTCTAAAACAAGATAGGCTTGAATCTGTTGAAGGGCTTTCAGAACTTCTAACATGCGAAAAGTGTGGTGCGAAAATAAAAAGTGGCAGGTATTGTGAAGATTGCCTATCGGATCTAAAAAGGGAAACTAAGAGACTTTTAAATACATCAGGTGCAAATGTTAATAAAACAGAAGAAATGGGAAGAGCAACAAGGGATTCAAGGATATATGTAAATGAAGATAATCATAATCATAAACATAATTATCAACATTAATAGGATGTGGTTTTATGTTTAATATAAAGGAAGAAATAGCTAAATTACCTCATAGACCAGGCGTATATATAATGAAAAACTTAAATGAAGAAATAATCTATGTAGGCAAAGCAAAGGATTTAAGAAAAAGGGTAAGTCAGTATTTTATAAATTTTGAAAGACATGATATAAAAACAAGAAAAATGGTGCCGAATATTTCTGAATTTGAGTATATAGTTACTGATTCAGAAAGTGAAGCACTTATTTTGGAATGTAATCTTATTAAAACTAATAAACCGAAATATAATATATTACTTAAAGATGATAAAAGATATCCGTATATAAAAATGACTCTGAATGAGAAGTTTCCAAGAATTTATTATACTAGGAATTATGTGAAGGACAAGTCTAAATATTTTGGGCCATATACAGACCTAGATTATATGAAAAAACTCATAGAAGTGATATATAAAGTTTGGAAAATAAGAATGTGTAAGCTAAGTTTAGGTAATGTATCAAAAAAATTTAGACCTTGCCTTAACTATCATATAGGTCTTTGTGACGCGCCCTGTACAGGAAAAATATCAGAGGAAGTATATGATAACAGAGTAAAAGAAATAATTAATTTTTTAGATGGCAAGACAAAGCATGTACTTGAGGTTTTGGAGAACAAGATGAAGGATGCTTCGAGAAATTATAACTTTGAAGAGGCGGCTAAATATCGTGATTATATAACTGAAATTGAAAATATAACAGAAAAACAAAAAATGCAAGATGAAACTCTACCTAATCAGGATATAATAGCCTTTTATAATATAGATGAAGAATGGGTAGCACAAGTGTTTTATATGAGAGAAGGTAAACTTGTCGGTCGTGAACATTATTTTATAAATAATACCAAATTTGAAGAAGAAGAAGAGATAGAAAATGCTTTTTTAAAGCAATACTATGTAGAAACTAATCTAATACCGAGTGAGATAATAATAGAAAAGGATGTAGAAGATAAGCTCGGACTTGAAGAGTTTTTAACACAGAAGGCTGGGCATAAAGTGAATATACTAATACCTCAAAAAGGGAAAAAATACAAATTGCTACAGCTTGCAAAGCAAAACGCCCAAATAACGCTAAGACAATTTGGGGAAAAGCTTAAGTCAGAGAAAGAAAAAAGGGAAGAGGCATTACAATCACTAAAGCAAATGCTAGATATTGATTATGATCTAGACAGAATAGAGGCATATGATATATCAAATATTCAAGGCGTATACAATGTTGCATCTATGGTTGTATATGAAAATGGATTGAAGAAGCCAAGCGACTATAGAAAATTTAAGATTAGGTCTGTTATAGGACCTGATGATTATTCTTGTATGAAGGAAGTAATAGAAAGAAGATTTATGAATTATTTTAACGAAGATACAGATGAAAAAAAACAATATAAGTTTAATAAGTTACCAGACTTAGTATTAGTAGATGGTGGGCGGGGGCAACTAAATATAGTGGAACAAGCACTTAGAAATTTTGAACTTGACATTATAGCCTGTGGCATAGTAAAAGATGATAAACACAATACCAGAGGTCTATACTATAAAGGAAAAGAAATGATAATGGATAAAGATAGCGAGGTTTTTAAGCTACTTGTAAGAATACAGGATGAAGTGCATAGATTTGCCATCGAATATTTCAGACAAGCATACACAAAAACAGAATTTGTATCAGAGCTTGACAAAATAGAGGGTATAGGCAAAACGAGAAGAATAAGGCTACTAAAATACTTTGGTTCTCTCGATAAAATAAAGAAAGCGACAGTAGAGGAAATGGAAAAAGTCGATGGTATGAATAAAAAGATAGCAGAAAATGTGTGGAAATATTTTAGGAATTGACTTGGGGGGATTAGGATGAAGGGAAATATAAAATTAATTTTGTGGATTATAGTTATCGTTATAATATTTATCTGTGGATATAATTATATTTTATATTTATATAAGAATGTTCCTACTGAAAATAGTAGAAATAGTACAATTATTGAAATCACTATTCCAAAGGGAGCAGCTACGAAAGGTATCGCAAAGGTACTAAAATTAAAAAATCTTATAATAAATGAGGATATATTTAGGTTGAAAAGTAAACTATACCACTACGATGGTAAATATAATTCAGGTATGTTTGAACTTAGTATGAACATGACAAACGAGCAGATAATGAAGTATTTAATAACAGAAAAAGGAAGGCAAAAACTAGATAATAGGCTAACTGTACCAGAGGGATATACAATAGCTCAAATAGGCAAAAGACTAGAAGAAAAAGGTATTTGCACCGTGCAAGAGTTTATAGATGAAATGAATATATTTGATACGAAAAAATATAGGTTTTTGAACAATTTACCTACTAGGGCTAACAAGCTTGAAGGATATTTATTTCCGAATACATACGATTTAAGTGAAAAAGTAAACGCAAAAGAGGTAATATCAAAAATGCTCGAAAGCTTTGACAAACATTTTAAACCAGAATACCACGATAAAGCAATAAAGCTTGGTTATACAGTAGATCAAGTAATAACTATTGCATCTATAATAGAACGTGAAGTGAAAAAACCAGAAGAAAGAAGAAAAGTTGCTGGTGTAATGTATAACAGGTTAAAAAAGGGCATGAAACTCGAAATGTGCTCTACAGTACAGTATGCACAAGGAAAGATAAAAGAAAGATTATACGATAAAGATTTAGAAATAGATTCACCGTATAACACATACAAAAATAATGGACTGCCAATAGGACCTATAAGCAATCCAGGCATGGATTCCATACTAGCAGCACTTTATCCGGAGGAGAATGATTACTATTATTTTGTATTGAAGAATGAAAAAACAGGTGAACACCAGTTTTCGAAAACCTTTGAGGAACATGTAAAGGCGAAAAAACAGTGGTTAGTGTCTAGCGAGAGGTGATAATTTATAAAAAAGATTGGGGTGAGAAAACATGGCGGTAGAAAATAAAGTAGTATATGAATATATAGAGGAATATATAAGGCAAGTTCAGCCTGACTTAAGTGTAGAGCTAGAGCAGATAAGGCTTGAGGCAGAAAGAGATGGCGTACCTATTGTCAAGCCAGAGGTGGCTAGTCTTATACTTACCTTGCTTGCTATAAAGAGACCTAAGAGAATACTAGAGATAGGCACAGCAGTTGGATTTTCGGCGTGTTTGATGAGTAAGCATTTAGATAAAGATGGCAAAATAATAACAATAGAAAGAAATAACTCTATGCACCAAAAAGCAACCGAAAATATAAAAAGGTTAGGATTAGAAGATAGTATAAAGCTTATATATGGAGATGCAAAAGAAGAAATGCGAAAATTATCAGGGGAATTTGATGTAATATTCATTGATGCAGCAAAAGGTCAGTATGATACATTTTACCGGGATAGTCTACCTATACTTGCAGATGGTGGACTAATTATAGCAGATAATATTCTCTATAAAGGGCTGGTAGCACTTGAAAAAGGTGCAATAGATAGGCGAAATAGAACAATATATAAACGAATGAGAGAATTTATAAAAATGGTAATGAATAATTTAGAGTTTGAAAGTACTCTTATACCTGTTGGAGATGGGATTATAATAAGCAAAAAACTAGAGTATACGGAAAGGAATGATAAATTATATGAGCAAGATAAATCCTAGAGAAGTGGCTGTCTGTGTGCTTACTGAGGTTTTTAGTGAAGGTGGCTATAATAATGTGGTTTTGAGGCGAAGGTTAGACGAGTATGAGGAATTGTCTAGCTTAGACAGAGCTTTTATTACACAGATTGTAAATGGTACTATCAAGAATACTATATTCATAGATTATATATTAAGCAAATTTGTTAAGATAAAGCTCGCTAAAATGGATATGGATGCTCTAAATATACTACGAAGTGGAGTCTACCAGCTATTTTTTATGGATAGAGTACCTGAAAGTGCAGCCTGTAATGAAGCTGTTAATATAAGCAAAAATCTGTGCCCTAAGTACATTCAGGGCTTTATAAATGCGGTACTAAGAAATATAATAAGAAATAAGGATAAAATAGAGTTTCCTAAAAAGAATACAAAAGAATACCTAGAAATAATGTATTCTTATCCTAAATGGATTATAGAAATGTGGACTACTGAATATGATTATGATACAGTTCTTGCAATGTGTGAATTTTTAAATAATGAACCAGAAGTAAGTATATGTGTAAATACCACAAAAATAAGCACAGAGGAACTTATAAAGTTATTTGAAAATAAGAATATTAATGTGAAAAGAGGTAAACATATAGAAAATAATTTACGACTTTCTGGTACAGCTAATATAACTAAGCTAGATGAGTATGTAAAGGGTTATTTTCATGTACAGGATGAAAGCTCGATGATTGCAATAGATGTTTTGGCCCCAAATGAAGGGGAGGCGGTTTTAGATATATGTGCAGCACCTGGCGGAAAGAGCTTTACTGCGGCAATAAAAATGAATAATAAAGGTGAAATAATTTCAAAAGACATATATGAACATAAATTAGATATGATAAATGATGGAAAAATCAGATTAGGGCTTGATATAGTGAAGGTAGAAATTGGTGATGCTACAATTTTTGATGAAAGCTTAAAAGGCAAATTTGATAAAATAATCATCGACGCTCCTTGCTCAGGGCTTGGAATAGTTAGAAAAAAGCCGGATATAAAGCTAAATAGGACAGAGAAAGATATGGAAGGATTAGTAAAATTGCAAAGAGATATACTAAAAATAACACAAGAATACTTAAAGCCGAATGGGGTGCTATTATATAGCACATGTACATTATCGAAGCGTGAAAATATGGACAACATAAACTGGTTTATAAAAAATTTCGATTTCAAATTAGATATTTCAGATAATCTCAAACAAGGGTATATTGAACTACTGCCACATATTTATGATACCGATGGATTTTTTATAGCTAAAATGAAGCATACTAAAAAACTTTTTTAAATTTTGCTATTGCTTTTTAGTGCATTTATATGTTATAATATATTAGAATTTATTGAGCGGGTTTTGGACTTTGGTTTTAAACTTATAAAGCGAGAATATAAAAGGGGGAGAAATTTTGTTAGTACAAACACAAAAATTAAAAATTATTCCATTGGGCGGATTGGAAGAAGTAGGAAAAAATATGACGGTTATAGAGTATGATGATGAAATGGTAATTATAGATTCAGGTCTAGCTTTTCCGGAAGATGATATGTTAGGGATAGATTTAGTTATACCTGATATAACGTATTTAATAAATAATAAACATAAGATTAAAGGGTTAATTCTTACACATGGGCATGAGGATCATATAGGTGCCGTGCCGTATGTGCTTAAACAAATTGATATACCCATATATGGTACTAGATTAACACTTGGGCTTGTTGATAACAAGCTTAAAGAACACGATTTAGATAAGACAGTAAAGAAATTTAATGTTGAGTCTGGGAAAAGTATAAGATTTAAAAATTTTACGATTGAATTTATAAGAACTAACCATAGTATAGCAGATTCTATAGCTTTAGCAATACACACACCTGTAGGTATAATTGTACACTCAGGGGATTTCAAGATAGACTATACTCCGATAGAAGGAGATAAGGTGATTGATCTTGCAAAGTTTGCAGAATTAGGTAGAAGAGGTGTTTTAGCATTTATGTGTGATAGCACAAATGCTGAGAGAAAAGGCTATAGTATGTCAGAGACATCTTTAGGTAAAGTTTTTGATGAAATATTTACTCAGTCAACAAATAGTAGAATTATAGTTGCAACATTCGCATCAAATGTTCACAGAATACAACAAATTATTAACGCCGCCAATAAATTCAAAAGGAAAGTTGCTATATCAGGTAGAAGTATGTTAAATGTTATGAATACTGCTACAGAGCTTGGATATATAAATTTGCCACAAAACATTATTATAGATGTAAATGAGATTAATAAGTATGCAGATAACCAACTAGTTATAATAACTACAGGTAGTCAAGGTGAACCGATGTCAGCTTTATCAAGGATGGCAAATTCGGAACATAGACAGATTGAAATTAAAGCGGGGGATAAGGTAGTACTTAGTTCTACTCCTATACCAGGAAATGAAAAGACAGTATCAAAGGTTATAAATGAATTGTACAAAAAAGGTGCAGAGGTAATAAAAGAAGATACTCACGTTTCTGGTCACGCATACCAAGAGGAACTAAAGCTTCTTCATACTTTGCTAAAGCCAAAATATTTTATACCTGTGCATGGAGAATATAGACATCTAAAAGCTCATTCAGAATTAGCTAAGAGTTTGGGTATGAATTCTAAAAATATATTTATACTTAATCTTGGAGAAGTGCTTGAACTTACATCGAATTTTGCAAAACGAGCTGGAGTGGTTCAAGCAGGAAAAGTATTTGTAGATGGTCTAGGTGTTGGAGATGTAGGGAATATAGTATTACGAGACCGTAAGCATTTATCACAGGATGGACTTATAGTGGCAGTTGTTACTATAGACGGAAAAACAGGAGAAATAATATCAGGACCTGATGTTATTTCAAGAGGATTTGTATATGTTAGAGAGTCAGAAACATTGATGGATGATGTTAAAGCACTAATCCATGAAGTACTTGATGAATGTCAAAATCTGAATGTAAGAGAATGGTTTTATATAAAGACTAGTATAAAAGAAAAATTAAGAGAATTCCTATGGAAACAAACAAAAAGAAGCCCAATGATACTACCAATAATAATGGAAGTATAGCAAACTCCCGCATATGCGGGAGTTTTTGTGTTGGGTAAAATAATAAGAAAAGATTAGAATATGCTTGAAATTTTTAGTTTATTTAGATATAATGGTTGTATAATAAAATTAGGTATAGCTGAATGGAGGTAAATATGAAAATTAAGAGGATTGAGCTTTTTAATATAAAGAAATATGATGAAGTTGTGATTGAATTATCTGATGGTGTTAATTTTATATCAGGTAAAAATGGGGCGGGTAAAACTACTATTATAGAAAGTATTGGTTTTGCTTTGTTTGATTACAAAATCTCACGACAAAACTTTGATCAGTATTTCATCAGAAAAGGTGAGAAAAAGGGACAGGTAAGAGTATTTTTTGTAGATAAAAATGGTGAGGAATATATAGCAGATAGGAAGATTTCAGTTTCAGGTGCGGGTAATACCTGGAGCATAAAAAAGTCTGATAATACAGAAGAGATAGCTATAGTTTCAAAAGATGAAGAGGTGCGGGCGTGGCTAAAAGACCATCTTGATTTTTACATAGATGATAATATAAGTGATATATATACTAATATAATAAGTGTACCACAAGGTGAGTTTAGTGTTGCTTTTCTTGAGAGCGAAAGAACTCGTAAGGGAATTTTTGATCCTATTTTTAAACTAGAAAGCTACAGGCGGGCGTATGATAATATACAGTTAGAAAAAGGAATTGCGGTTAACATTAGAGATTTAGAAAATGATATAAATATAAAGCTAGGAGAAACTAAAAAATTAGATGAGCTTGAAATTGAGTATCAGAATTTAAGGAATAAAGATAAGATAGAAAAAGACCTATATACTGTAATAAAAAAGAATTTCGAGAACCTAAAGATAGAGTATGAGTCGCTAGATAAAAAAAAGAAAACCTTTGAAAAATTAGAAAACGATAAAAAAATAGCAGAGTTACAATTAGAAAAGCTGTTAGGCTATATTATGCAAAAAGAGAGGGATATAAACAATTCTAAAAAAGCATTAAATTTGATTAGAGAAAACGAAAGTAAGTATACTGAATATTTGAAGATAGAGGTCGATAGGAAAGTATGCGAAGAAAAATTTAAAGAATTTTTATCTGCAAAAGAGGCATTAATGCAAATAGACAAGCGAATAGAATCAGGAAAATCAAAAATAGATGAAAAAGAGAAGTTTATGAACATACAAAGACTAGAATTGCTCAAAAAAAAGGATGAGCTAATCGAACAAAATACAGAAATCGAAAGGTTAAAGCAAATAGTGATAAATAAAGCAGAGGATGTAGTAAAGCTTGAGAATGAACTAAAATCAATGAAAGTAAATGTTGAATATATATCAGAAAGCATAATGAAAATGACACATCTAAAAAAAGATATTCTAAAGCTTTTGAAAAGCTTTGAACAACCCAAAAAAGAATTGAACCGAATAGAAGATATAAAAAAAGCAGCAAAAGGAATAGAGGATGATGAAAGTGTAAATGAAAACATTTTAGCAAACGTGAATATCATAAAAACTAAAGCAAATGAACTTATATCTAGTAAATTTGATGAGTCGAAAAGTTCAGACGAAGAAATAAAGAAGATAACAAATGAAATAGAAAGTTTAAGACAAAGTATTATATTAAGGATGCAAAGTATATCTTTAGATGTAATAGATGAAGATGAAATGTTTAGAATCTACAAGCAAAAATATGAAGAAATGAGTAAAATCTATACCGATGCAAGTATGGAGGCAGGAAAACAAAAAACAGAGATAGATCAAAGACAAAAGCAGTTAGATAAAGAGAAGGTAGAGTATCAGGCTAAGCAATCCAAAATAAAGGAAGAGGAAGAGGAAAAGAATAAATGGCTGCAAGCACTCGAAAAGCTTGGAAGTGATAAAGAAAAGATGACAGCAGATATACAAAAATATAAGGATATAGAGATTAAGAAGCTTGAAATGGATAATAAAATAAGCCAGTTAAAACCAGCATATGAGCTATATATCATAAATAAGGTTGAAGCTGGGAAATATGATACTTTAGTTTCGGAACACAAAGCTTTTGTAACGGATAAAGCTGAGAAGGATGAGGTACTTAGAAAAATTGTAACTGAATTAGAAGAGGTAGCTAAAACATTTGATAAAGATAAATATGAGACGGAAAAATATAAATATGAAATTGCTAAGCAGGAAATAATAAAGAAAGAGGAACAACTAAAGACATTAGAACAGCAGAACGCCAAATATAACAAAGAGGTAGAGTATCTAAAAGGAGTAAAGAAAACTATAAAAGAAGATGAAGTTAAAATAAAAAAGATGCAAAAAATAAATGAGGTTATACGAAAAATAAGAAACATAATAAAAAGTGCACCTGATCATATATCGGAGATCCTAATCAAAAGGATAAGCAACAAAGCATCCGAAATATACAGCAAAATAGCGATAGACAGCAGTAAACTAGAGTGGGAGAAAAACTACGAGCTGGTTCTATACGATATTCTAGGTGGGACAGAGATAAGGAAAGAATTCAAACAGCTATCAGGTGGAGAACAAATAACCGCAGCCCTTGCTATAAGACTAGCGATGCTAGAGCTTATGACTAAGATTGGAATAGGTATACTTGATGAGCCGACTATAAATATGGATGCAAGTAGACGTGAGAGATTGGCTGAGGTGATTGAGTCGGTAGGGTCGAATTTTAGGCAGCTGATTATTGTGAGCCACGATGATACGTTCCAGAGTGTGACGGAGAATGTTGTGGAGCTGGGGTGAGGACTCACCCCTAACCCCTCTCTAAAAGAGATGGGAATGAGATTAGGAGAAAAAGGAGGAAAATATGTTTTATTTAGAGGCTAGGGAGTTGGCGAGGAAGTTAAGGAAAGAGCAGACTAAATCTGAAAAAGTTTTTTGGGAAATTGTTAGAGGTAGAAAATTTTGTAATTTGAAATTTTTTAGGCAACATCTTATAAAAATTGAGTATTATGGTCAAGAAAGATATTTTATAGCAGATTTTTATTGTGAGGAGAAGAAGATAGTAATAGAAATTGATGGTAGTATTCACGATAAAACAAAAGAATATGATAAATTAAGAGACCATTTAATTACCACTTTGGGAATTAAAGTAATAAGAATAAAAAATGAAGAATTAACTGCGAAAGAAAAACTAATAAACACAATCTCTCAAAAGTTAGATGTCCCCCTCTCTTTTAGAGAGGGGTTAGGGGTGAGTCCGAGATGAACAACATAAAAAAACTACCCAAAGATTTCTACAACCGCCCCACTCTAAAAGTAGCAAAAGACCTCATCGGCAAGCTACTAATACGAGAATACGACGGCAACCAGATAGTAGCAATCATAACCGAAACAGAAGCATACTGTGGAGTATCTGATAAAGCGTGTCATGCATATGGAGATAGGCGAACTAATAGAACAGAAACTCTATATGGTGAGGCGGGACATGCGTATGTATATCTGATTTATGGTATGTATTATTGTTTGAATGTAGTTACCGAAGATATAGGTAATCCGTGTGCTGTACTTATTCGTGGAATAAAAATTAAAAAAGGACTTGAAATTGCATTTAAAAACAGGTATAATAGTAAAAGTGAAAACATACTAAACATCAGCTAGATAATATTTCGAATGGTCCTGGAAAGCTATGTAAAGCTTTGAATATAGATAAATCAATGAATAATAAAGATTTACTAGGGGATGACTTATATATATGTGAAAACCAGCAAAAGCAAAAGTTAAGCATCACAAAAACAAAGCGGATTGGCATAGATTATGCAGAGGAGTATAAGGATAAGCTGTGGAGGTTTGTATTAACTGAAAATTTATAAAAATATTGAAAACTAAAAAAGAGAGGAGAAAATTTATGAAAAAACTTATGTTATCAAAAACAGATATAAAATTAGCTGGTGTGTGTGGAGGTATTGCTGAGTATTTTGGTATAGATTCAACTGTTGTTAGAATAATTTTTATATTACTTGCACTTCCTGGTTTGGGGTCAGGTCTGATTATTTATTTTATATGTTGGGCACTTATGTCAAGGAATGATGTAAAAGGGATGTGATTAATATTAGGACGATAATATTTTATATGTATTGCATATGGGCGTTATTTATTACCAGTGTATTTAGCACAAATAAAATGCGAAGATGGATAAAGGAAGGTAATAGTAAAAAGATAGATGATTTCTTTGTGAAGGAAGTATATTATAAAAAAGTAACCAATATACTTAGAATATGTGGTGTTACCTTTGAGGTAACGGGGACAGAAAATGTGCCTAGTGATGGATCAGTTGTATTTATATCTAATCATCAAGGTAATTTTGATGTTATAACATTAGTAAATGTGCTTAATAGGAAAATAAGCTTTATAGCAAAAAAAGAATTAAGAAAAGTACCGTTTTTAGGTGAATGGATGGCTAATATGGGGTGCTTATTCATAGATAGAGGAAATATAAAGCAATCAGCCAAGATAATAATTGAGGCAATTGAATATATAAAAGCAGGTAACGCCATGACGATATTCCCTGAAGGAACAAGAAGTAAGGGTGGGAGTGTAGGAGAGTTTAAGGCTGGAAGCTTTAAGCTTGCTATAAAATCGGGATCTACAGTTATACCAATATCAATAGAGGGCTCATATAAGGTCATGGAAGCAAATAAAGGTAAAATAAGACCAGCCAAAATAAAAATAAAAGTACATGAACCTATAGAAACTAAAACTATGAATAAAGAACAACAAAATGAATTGCATAATAAAGTTAGGGATATAATAGTAAATGGGTTAAAAGAAATAAATTACCAGTGACTATAACCTAAAGATGGTGTATAATTGGATTAGGAATTAGACTTATGCTAATTACTAATTAATATTGCATACTGTCTTTGGGGGTGAGAGGTATAATGAGAAAGAAGATAGCTTTAGTTGTTTTGTTGTTTTCTATAATTTTTGGAGCAAATGCAATAGCGGAGCCTGCTTCGCCCTTGGTACAATTAATTTTAGATAACATGGCGAGTATAAAAAGTTACTATCTAAATTTAACAGATACTAAAGTAAATGAATTAGACTCAAAATATGAAACAAATGTTGATAATTATGTAACTCAAAAGAGAGATGACGTAAAATCACAACTCAATAGCTATGTAAATCAACAGATATCGAGTTTAGATGGAGAAATGAATACTTACATCAAAGAAAAAGAAGATGAGATAAACAAAATTATTTCAGACGAAGTGACGAGTGCTAAACAGGATATAGATAGTCAAATAGAAAATGCAAAGAAAGATAAAAAAGCAGAAATAGATAAAATGTTTGAAGATAAAATAAAAGTAAAATTTCAAGTAAATTAAGCATAAAATATACTACAAACGTTAATGATTGTAGTATATTTTAATAATTTTAAAAAAATAATAAAAATTTTTCATAAAGTACTTTAAAAATTTTAAATAATATGATAAAATATAGAAGTTATTACTGAAAAGCTATTTTAATTATTTTGCAAACTATAAATCATGACAATCATGATTTGAGATTGGGGGGATTAGTATGAGATTTGATTTTAATTGTATTGGGCTTAGTAGATATAGTACATTTGACCAAAAATATAAATTAGTTAGTGAAATAGTAAATAATCCTTCTAATTCCAAAGAAATAAAAAATAAAAATAGTAGTGTTTATATTGAAAAAGTTAGAAATTATAAAAAAAATATGGGTATTATTGTTAGAGGAGAGCTTGACAAAAAAAATAAATTTGTTGTTAAGGACTTTGTACCATATGTTGATTCTACAAAAATGCTTAAAATAGAGACTATTGAAGTGGAAGAACTGATAATGAAAGATAAAGAAAAAGAATATCAAGTTAATTTTATAGATCCTAGAACAAATTTAGAACTGTCTTTCTCACTTCAAAATGTTGTTGAATACATGAAAAATAAAAAAAGCAAAAATGCTATATTTAAAGGCATTCAAGTTGTAGGACTTGTAGCAAGCGGAAAAATAATTTTTCCAAGTGCTGTAGATAATGAAAGGTATCAAGATTATGAAGACTATATAATAGGAAATCCAAAATATGCGCAAGATGAATACGAATTAGAAGAACAAAGAGAATATATTCTAGAAAGCATAAAAGAAAGCGATTTATACACTGTTATGGATACATACATTATCCAAACGGAAGTTGAAACAGTGTATAATATACTAGGAAAGATAGTAGATAAAAAAATAATAAAAAATAATGAATCAAAAGAACAAATCTATATACTAAGCTTGAAAGTTATGGGTATGGACGCAGAGATATGCATAAACAAAAAAGACTTGTTAGGAATACCAACAGTTGGTATGAGATTTACAGGAACTTGTTGGCTGCAGGGAAAAGTAATATTCTAAAAATTGAAAAAATTGTGAGGATAAAGAAGTCATCACGCTGAGAAGCTAATTGACTTCTAACCTCTAGTATGCATTCGTAGCTCAGTAGGATAGAGCGCTCCCCTCCTAAGGGAGAGGCCGTGGGTTCGACTCCCGCCGCGTGCAGTTGAAAAAATGATGGTATAATACGTACTCAATAGAAAAATGGATATTTAGGATTAAACATCTAAATGCTCATTTTTTTCTGTTTTAAAATATTGACAAAATATGTAAAAAGTAGTATACTTAAAAAGCTGAATTAAATGAAAGTAGGTGATATATATGAATGAAAGTTTAAATGTTGTTGGTGTTGCAATTAAGAAACTAATAACGGTTGGGACATTTCTTGCATCTGTTGTTACACATTCACCGCTGTCGAATGTAGGTAATATGGACAATAATATAGGGAATATTAAAACTACTATTACAGATACAAAATCAAATATGATTAATGGAACAGGTGTAATTAAAGAAGAATATGTAAAATTATCTGAAATAAAATTGACTGATGAAATGAGAGAGGAAGTAGGTTATAATAATTTAAAAAATCTTCAAAGCGCAATGGAAAAAGAGAAAATAATAGAACATGTAAATCAAATCTTATATGAAGAAGGGATAATTAAAACTATAGATGATATGCGGATTATGAATATTGCGGCTACTGTCTTATATAGCATAGAAAGTGGTGGTGGTACTGATTTAAATGATTCTACCGCGGGAGCTATCGGACCATTCCAAATGATAAAGGTATATACAGTAGAAAATTTATATAAAAAACTTGGTGGAGTTAAACGTAGATCGACAAATGGACAGTGGAGCTATGTTGAAAGACATTTAAGAGATATTTTTAAAAATGAAATAGAGATACCTAATAGTAATACTTTTGATGTTTTTGCTAGAAGTTTTGGAACTGCAGCAGCTATGTGTGCAATAGATATTTTGTATATAAGAGATAATGTAATAAATAACTCTAAAAAATATGAACGAAATGAGAAAGAGTTATTAAAATATCATCCAGAATATAAAAATAATCCTGATATGTTAAAAACAATTATAGCTATAGAACAGTATAATGGTGATTTTACTATAGGTGGAGAAAACGACAAACACAGAAGTAAGACGATATCTAGAATTACATTATTAGATAAATCTCAAAAAAAAGATATAGAACGAGAGCAAGGGTTTAATGAATATTATATTGCAAAAAATGTACCTGACATTCTAGCGATGTGTTATGCCCAAAAAAGAGTAAGTAATGAACAAAATATTAGTGATATAGAATATATAAATGGAATTTTTGCAGGGGCTGAACAAAATCCAACCATAAAAAGTAATGAGCAAACAAAAATAGAAAATAATGCACCAGGAATTTAAAGTAACCTTTTAAAAAATTTTTTTCACAAGTTGCTTGACTCACTTGCATTTTTATGTTATTATAATAGAATGTACTTATATGCTCGTAGAGACTGTAAAAAATGTATAAAATTTACATAAAAAGAAAAAATTACAAAATATGACTAAGGAGTGAAATGTTGATGAAAAAAGTTCGTATCAAGCCTGAGAGATCTGGTAACGCAATTCGTATGTCTTATGCAAGGACAGGAGAAGTTGCAGAAATGCCGGATTTTATAGATATTCAAAAAGAATCTTATAAATGGTTAATCAAAGAAGGGTTAGAAGAGGTTTTTTATGATATATCTCCTATAATTGATTATAACAATAATTTAGTTTTAGAGTTCATGGATTTTCAAATAGAAAAAGATAAGATTAAGTATTCTATTGAAGAATGCAAAGCAAGAGACATGACTTATGCAGCACCTCTTAGAGTTAAGGTGCGACTTTATAATAAGGAAACTCAAGAGATAAAAGAACAAAATATTTTTATTGCTGATTTTCCGCTTATGACAGAAACAGGCTCATTTGTTATAAATGGGGCTGAACGTGTTGTTGTAAGTCAGTTGGTAAGATCACCAGGGATTTATTATAAAATAGATTATGATAAATTAGGAAAGCAGTTAATAACATCAACAGTTATACCGAATAGGGGAGCTTGGTTAGAGTATGAAACTGATTCAAAGGATATATTCTATGCACGGGTTGACAGGACTAGAAAATTACCAGTTACATGCCTTATTAGAGCTTTGGGGATAAACTCAGATCAAGAAATAAAAGATTTATTTGGTGAAGATCCTAAGATACTTGCAACTCTTGAAAAGGATGTAGCGAAAACTAGAGAAGAGGGTCTTGTTGAAATATATAAAAAGCTAAGACCAGGCGAACCACCTACAGTAGATAGTGCAGAAAGCTTATTTACCAATATGATGTTTGATGATAGAAGATATGACCTTGCTAAGGTTGGAAGATATAAATTTAATAAAAAGCTTATGTTAAGAAATAGAGTTGCAGGTTTTAAAGCTGCAGAAACGATAGCTAACCCACTTACAGGAGAGATAATAGTAAGTGAAGGTGAAGTTATAAATGAAGAACTGGCTGATCAAATACAGGATGCGGGTATACATTCGTTTGGGGTATTTGCAGAGGATACTGTAACTAAGGTATTGTCTAATTTGACAGTTGATATAAATAGTTATTTAGATATAGATGTTTCAGAATTAGGTATAAAGGAAAGAGTGTATTTGCCTGTTCTTAGAGATTTGATTAGTAAATACACAGATGAAAAAGAATTAAAGAATGCAATCAAAAATAACATGAAAGCTTTATTACCTTTGCATATTACAGTGGAGGATATTTTAGCTAGTATAAATTATATAATTCATTTAGAATATGGTGTAGGGAAAAAAGATGACATTGATCACCTAGGAAATAGAAGAATAAGATGTGTTGGAGAGTTATTACAAAATCAGATTAGAATAGGTTTAACCAGAACCGAAAAGGTAGTTAGAGAGAGAATGAACTTGCAAAATATTGATATAATTACTCCGCAAGTACTTATAAATACAAAGCCTATTTCAGCTGCAATAAAAGAATTTTTTGGAAGCTCTCAATTATCACAGTTTATGGATCAAAACAATCCACTTTCAGAGATTACTCATAAAAGACGTTTATCAGCTCTTGGACCAGGGGGATTATCAAGAGAAAGGGCAGGGTTTGAGGTAAGAGACGTTCACTATACACATTTCGGTAGAATGTGTCCGGTAGAGACTCCGGAAGGACCGAACATAGGACTTATTAACTCACTTTCGATATATGCAAAGATAAATGAATACGGATTTATTGAGACTCCGTATAGAAAAATAGATAAAACAGGATCTGAACCAATAGTCACAGAAGAAATAATTTATATGCCTGCTGATGAAGAGGAGAAATATGTAGTTGCTCAAGCAAATGAGCCACTTAATGAGGATGGAACCTTTGTAAATGATAAAGTAACAGGTAGACATAAGAAAGATGAATTTATTGAAATAAGTAAGTATAGAGCAGACTTAATGGAAGTATCTCCAAAGCAAATGTTTTCTGTGGCTACAGCTATGATACCTTTCCTAGAGAATGATGATGCCAATCGTGCGTTAATGGGTGCAAATATGCAACGCCAATCAGTTCCACTTATTAAAACGGAGGCAGCATTTATAGGTACTGGACTAGAACATAAAGTAGCAGTGGACTCGGGAGCTGTAATAGTAGCAAAAGAGGATGGTATTGTAACTAAATCTTCGGCTACCGAAATAATAATAAAAAATATTAATTCAGGATATGACAAGTATGAGCCATTAAAGTTTAAAAGAAGTAACCACACAAATTGCATAAATTATATACCAGTTGTAGACAGAGGACAGAAGGTGAAAAAGGGAGATGTTATTGCGGATGGTCCTTCTACAAAGGATGGAGAAATAGCACTAGGTAGAAATGTGCTAATAGGATTTATGACATGGGAAGGCTATAATTATGAGGATGCGATACTACTTAATGAAAAAATAGTTCAAGAGGATGTCTATACGTCTATTCATATTGAAGAATATAAAACAGAATCAAGGGATACAAAACTCGGACCTGAAGATATAACTAGAGATATTCCTAATATAGGCGATGAGGCAATAAAGGATTTAGATGCGAGAGGAATAATACGTATAGGAGCAGAAGTATTGCCTGGAGATATATTAGTTGGTAAGGTAACTCCAAAGGGTGAGACAGAGCTTACTGCAGAAGAAAGATTGCTTAGAGCCATTTTTGGAGAAAAGTCAAGAGAGGTTAGAGATACATCCCTTAGGGTTTCACATGGTCAAGCAGGTATAATACTTGATGTTCATGTATTCTCAAAAGATAATGGTGATGAATTGCCACCTGGAGTAAATGAAGTTGTTAGAGTTTATATAGCTCAAAAGAGAAAAATTTCAGTTGGGGATAAGATGGCTGGTCGTCATGGTAATAAAGGGGTTATCTCAAGGGTATTACCTGTAGAAGACATGCCATATATGCCAAATGGTAGACCACTTGATATAGTGTTAAATCCACTTGGAGTTCCATCGCGTATGAATATTGGGCAAGTACTCGAAGTTCATTTAGGGCTTGCAGCAAAGGCACTTGGAATAAAAATATCTACACCGGTGTTCAACGGTGCAAAGGAACCTGAGGTTATTCAAACTCTAAATTTGGCTAATGATTATGCAAATGATAAATGGGAAGTATTTGTAGAAAAATGGAAAGATAGATTAGACGAAGGATTATTTGAATATTTAGAGACTAATAAAGAGCATAGGGCAGAATGGAAAGATGTGCCAATAAGCGAAGATGGAAAGATAAGGCTTAGAGATGGAAGAACGGGGGAGGAGTTTGATAATGCTGTAACTGTTGGGTATATGCATTATTTGAAGCTACATCATTTAGTTGATGATAAGATACATGCTCGTTCGACAGGACCATATTCTCTTGTAACTCAGCAGCCACTTGGAGGTAAAGCGCAATTTGGTGGTCAAAGATTTGGAGAGATGGAGGTTTGGGCACTTGAAGCATACGGTGCTGCGTACACATTACAAGAACTTTTAACTGTAAAATCTGATGATGTTGTGGGACGTGTTAGAACTTATGAAGCAATAGTTAAGGGAGAAAATATCCCTAAACCAGGAATACCAGAATCATTTAAAGTTTTATTAAAAGAACTACAAGCATTAGGTCTAGATATAACTGTTTATGACAAAGCACAAGATCAAGAATTCGATATAAAAGAAATAGAAAATGATGATATAGAAGATACGTTCTTTGAGAATAAAGATGAAAAGATGAATAATAATAAGGACGATGATAATGAAATATCATTTTCTGTACAATATATAACACCAGATGAACTTGCTAGTAATGAAGGCATTAATATAGTTGATGAAGACGACTTGTTCTAGAAAATAAAAATTAATAAACATATCTTAAAAAGATTGGAGTGAAATTCGGATGTCTAATACAACAAAAAAATATTCAAATTCATTTGATGTAATGAAAATAAAGTTAGCATCGCCAGAAAAGATTAGAGAATGGTCGAAAGGTGAAGTGAAGAAGCCAGAAACTATTAACTATAGAACCTTGAAGCCTGAAAGGGATGGGCTTTTCTGTGAAAGAATATTTGGGCCTACAAGGGACTGGGAATGTTTTTGTGGTAAATATAAAAGAGTGAGATATAAAGGTGTAGTTTGTGACAGATGTGGCGTTGAAGTGACAAAGTCTAAAGTTAGGCGTGAAAGAATGGGGCATATAGAGCTTGCTGCTCCTGTATCACATATATGGTATTTTAAAGGAATACCTAGTAGAATGGGACTTTTACTTGATGTGTCACCTCGTTCGCTTGAAAAAGTGTTGTATTTTGCTTCTTATATTGTTCTAGAACAAGGAAATACAGGACTTGAATATAAACAATTATTATCCGAAAATGAATATAGGGAAGCAGTAGAAAATTATGGCGAAAAAGCTTTCAAAGTAGGAATGGGAGCAGAAGCTATAAAAGAATTATTACAAAACATAGACTTAGAAAAAGAATTTAACGAGCTAAGGTCAGATTTGTATTCTGCTAGTGGACAAAAGAAACTACGGATTATCAAAAGACTTGAAGCTGTTGAAGCATTTTATGAGTCGAAAAATAAACCCGAGTGGATGATACTTGATGTAGTACCAGTTATACCTCCAGAGCTTAGACCGATGGTACAGTTAGATGGAGGAAGGTTTGCTACGTCTGATTTGAATGACTTATATCGAAGGGTCATTAATAGAAATAACAGATTAAAAAGGTTATTAGAGTTGGGTGCACCTGATATAATTGTAAGAAATGAGAAAAGAATGTTACAAGAAGCAGTTGATGCACTAATAGATAATGGAAGAAGAGGAAGACCAGTAACTGGTCCTGGGAATAGACCACTAAAATCTTTATCTGATATGTTAAAAGGAAAACAAGGGCGATTCCGTCAAAATCTACTTGGAAAAAGGGTTGACTACTCAGGACGTTCAGTTATAGTTGTAGGTCCAGAACTAAAATTTTATCAATGTGGATTACCAAAGGAAATGGCAATAGAATTATTTAAGCCATTTGTTATGAGAGAATTAGTTAAAAAGGGAGTAGCACATAATATAAAATCAGCCAAAAAGATGGTTGAAAGATTGCATCCTGAAGTATGGGATATACTAGAAAATGTTATAAAAGAACATCCAGTTCTATTAAATCGTGCACCTACACTTCATAGATTAGGTATCCAAGCATTTGAACCTATTTTAGTAGAAGGAAAAGCGATAAGGCTTCATCCTCTTGTTTGTACAGCATATAATGCAGACTTTGATGGAGATCAGATGGCTGTTCACGTGCCACTTTCAGTTGAGGCACAAGCTGAGTGTAGATTTTTAATGCTATCTTCAAATAATTTACTAAAATTATCGGATGCGACTGCGGTTTCTGTGCCTACTCAAGATATGGTTTTGGGTTGCTACTATATGACGCTTGATAAAAAGGGAGAAAAAGGCGAAGGTAGATATTTTAAAGATAAAGATGAGGCATTGATGGCTTACTATAATCATGAACTTACAATGCATTCAAAAATAAATGTTCGTAGAACAATGGATATAAATGGTGAGAGGATATCTAAGATAGTCGAAATTACTCCAGGTAAAATTTTATTTAATGAAGCAATTCCTCAAGATTTAGGATTTGTTGATAGAACTAAGGAAGATGAAATGTTTAAGTATGAAATAAATTTCTTAGTTAATAAAAAGCAACTTAAGAAAATAATAGATAGAGCTATACAGTCACACGAATCTATAGACGTTGTAGAAATGTTAGATGGAATAAAAAATGTAGGATATAGGTTCTCAACACAAGGAGCGATAAGTGTTTCAATTTCAGATATGTTAGTTCCTCCAGAAAAATATGAAATACTTGCTGAGGCAGAAAAGAAGGTTGAGAAATTAGATTCACTCTATAAAAAAGGATTATTAACAGATAAAGAAAGACATAGCCAAGTTGTATCTATATGGGAACAGACAACTGAAAAAGTGACAGATGCTCTTATGGGATATCTAGGCGAATTTAATAATATATTTATGATGTCTGATTCTGGAGCTCGTGGTAGTAGGGCACAGATAAAACAATTGGCTGGTATGCGTGGTAATTTCTCAGACACATCAGGGGAAACTATTGAACTACCTATCAAATCAAGTTTTAAAGAAGGTTTAAATGCATTAGAATACTTTATTTCAGCACATGGTGCTAGAAAAGGTATGGCGGATACAGCTCTTCGTACATCTGATTCAGGTTATCTAACACGACGCCTTGTTGATGTTTCGCAGGACTTGATAACTCGTGATGATGATTGTTTTAAAGAACGTGAAGCTAAGGGAGTTTGGATTGAAGCATTTAAAGATGGAAATGAAATGATAGAGTCATTAGAAAATCGTATTAATGGAAGATGGTCAATACTAGATATAGCAGATCCGAACACGGGAGAAATAATAGTTCCTGCGGATACTATGATAAATAAGAAGCAGGCTGATTTAGTAGTAAGGGCAGGTATAGAAAAAGTATATATTAGAACAGTATTTACATGTGAATCTAGCAATGGTGTATGTAATAAGTGCTATGGTTCAGACATGTCGTCAGGTAAACCAGTTAAGAAGGGCGAGGCGATAGGTATTATAGCTGCTCAATCTATTGGAGAGCCTGGTACACAGCTTACAATGCGTACTTTCCATACGGGCGGTATTGCGGGTAAAGATATAACTCAAGGTCTTCCGAGAGTTGAAGAAATCTTTGAAGCTCGTAGACCAAAAGGTATGGCTATAATCTCAGAAAAATCAGGGGCTGTAAAGCTAAAAGAGGTAAATAAAAAGAGAGAGATTACTATAATAACTGAAAATGTGGAAGATACTAAGAATTATTTGATACCATTTGACTCGAAAATAAAAGTGTATGATGGGCAAGAAATAGTTGCGGGTGATAGATTGACAGACGGTAGCATAAATCCACATGATATTCTAGAGATTAACGGACTTGAGGCTGTCCAACAGTACATTTTAAAAGAAGTTCAAAAGGTGTATAGCTTGCAAGGAGTTGACATTTGTGATAAGCATATAGAGATTATAACAAGACAAATGCTTAGAAAAGTTAGAATAGATGAAGGCGGGGATAGTACTTACCTACCTGGAAAATTTGTTGATAGGATAGAAGTCATGAATAAAAATGAAGAACTGTTAGAGCAAAACTTACAACCGATAGTATTTAAAGATGTGCTTCTAGGTATTACGAAGGCTTCACTTGCTACAGATTCATTCCTATCAGCAGCATCATTCCAAGAAACTACGAGAGTGCTAACAGAGGCAGCTATTAAAGGTAAGATGGATGAACTTATAGGACTCAAGGAGAATGTCATCTTAGGTAAGTTAATACCGGCTGGTACAGGTATGGAAAAATATGATGAGATACGTGTAGAGAAAAGAGAAATAGAAGAAGTAGAGCAAGCATAGCTTGCTTTTTATTTTAGAATAAACAATTTATTTTTATGTTTTATATTGACAAAATTCTAAAAAATAGTATAATATAATAAGAGTCTTAAGAGTAAGATATAAAAATAAATATTATATCTAAATATTAATAAAAGGAGCGATTTAATATGATGAAATTTGAGAATTTAAAAATGCAAAACAAATTACTTATGATGTTTTTTATAACAGGGATTCTTCCGATATTTGTTATAGCAATATATGTATTATATAAAGGTGAAGGTAATATAAAAGAAGAAGTGAAGAAAAGTAATATTTTGTATGCTAATTTATCTAAAGATTCTTTAAATAGATATTTTAATGAAAGAAAAGTAAATGGAGAGGTATTAGCAAACACAAAAAGATTACATGAGGGATTAATATACTATAATCAAAATGGTGATGGACGTGACTGGGAAATGCATTATAAAAGTATTGATGATGCTTTATTGTATGCACTAAAAATGTATGGATATACAGATATATTTTCAACTGATATAAAGGGAAATGTTGTATATTCAGCAACATTAAAAAAAGAACTTGAGAATGTAAATCTTGATGATAGAGAGTACATAAAAACATCAATGAAAGGTGTTCAAAATTGGTCGGATTTGTTTTATTCTGAATATGTAATGGATGAGATTCTTGTTTTATCGACACCTGTATATGAAACAAATAATCATAAGCTTATAGGAACTATTAATATGATGATTAATCAAGATAAGCTAGATGAGATGATTAGTCAAGGACTTGAAATTTTAGGAGCAAGTGCTGATATCTATGTTATAAATGAAACAGGGTTATTATTATCTGATGCAAAACAAGGTGAGTACAAGGATGGTATATTGAAGAAGTCTATACAGACAAAGGCATATGAACAACTAAAAGGACCTATAGTAGACAAAGATTTGAATTTTATTGATATGTATGAATATAAAAATTATATGGGTAATTTAGTTTATGGAAGTCTTACTACTGTAATGTTTGGAGATGCTATAGAAGGGCTTGTTATAGAGGTAGGCAAGGATGAGGTATTAAAACATGCAGAAGAGCTTCGAATAGATGTATATATTTCTTTAGTAGCTATTGCTATTTTAGGAACACTTATAGCTATATTTATATCTAGGGTAATTGTGATAGCATTTAATAAGTTAATAAATAATTTAAATACTATTGCGAATTTAGATATGACTGTGGAGATTGATGATAAATATTTAAAACGTAAGGATGAGATAGGAAAAATAAGTAATACAATGAGAGATATGACGAAAAACATGAGAGAAATGGTTATAAAAGTATCTAATTCATCTGAAAGGCTTGCAGCAGCATCAGAGGAATTGACAGCAACATCAGACCAAGCTGTTACATCAGCTCAAGAAATTTCGAAAACTGTTGAAGATATTGCAAAGGGAGCAACAAGCCAAGCAGAAAATACAGCCGAAGGATCAGAAAAGCTTAACAAGTTAGGAAGCTTAATGGACGAAGATCAAAAATATATGATGAATTTAAATGACGCTTCATTAAAAATAAACAAGGTAGTAAATGAAGGTTTAGAAGTAGTGGATAATTTAACTAAGAAAACTAAAACAAGTGAAAGCGCTATTAAATCTGTATATGATAAGATTATTAAAACAAATAAGAGTTCAGAGAATATAGGTGAAACAAGTAAAGTGATAAATACAATAGCAGAACAGACAAATTTACTAGCTTTGAATGCAGCAATAGAAGCAGCAAGAGCAGGGGAACATGGGAAGGGATTTGCAGTTGTCGCAGAGGAGATAAGAAAACTTGCAGAGCAATCAACAGATTCGACTAAAATAATAGATAATGCAGTAGATGCATTAAAAGGAGATTCAAAAGAATCAGTAGAAACTATAAAAGAAGTTTTGAAGGTAATAGAGGAGCAAATAGAAAGTGTTAAAATTACAGAGAAAAAATACAGCGAAATATCAGAAGGTATCAAAGTATCAGATAGGGCAATAGAAAACTTAAATGGTACAAGTAAAGAAATGATTGGAAACAAAGAAAATATTCTTAAAATAATGCAAGATTTATCGGCAATAGCTCAAGAAAATGCAGCGAGTACAGAGGAAGTATCCGCGTCTGCGGAAGAGCAAGTAACATCATTTAAAGAAGTTTCAGCAGCAAGTATGGATTTAGCTACTCTAGCCCAAGAGCTTCAAAAGGCAATATCAAAATTTAAAGTATAAAAAAGAGAATCGACAAAAAAGCAAGTAGTTTACTTGCTTTTTTTGTTTTTATAAGGTACAATAATAATAAGCTAAGGGGGAATATAAGTATGATAGTGGGAATAGGACTTGATATAATAGAGATAGATAGAATTTGTGAGGCAGTAGAAAGGACAAAGGGATTTATTGAAAAT
>MGOW01000075.1:0-8450 GCA_001797255.1 Clostridiales bacterium GWE2_32_10 | reverse complement strand
CAATATTTTAAGACTAAAAACATGAGATATGAAACGATAGCAGGGAATTTTTCAGGTAAGGAAGCATTTGTAAAGGCTATAGGAACAGGGTTTATAGATATAAATCCGTTAGATATAGAGATACTTAGGGATGGGAAGGGTAAACCATATATAAATGTCTTAAGAAAAGAGATAAAAGAAAAATTAACTAATTCTAAGATATTTATTACAATTACACACTCAAAAAATTATGCTCTAGCAAATGTGATTATAGAAGAGTAGGAATTTTAAAGGAAAAATAATAATATATATTAAATGGGTGAGTTTTATTGAAAAAATTTTTTTGTATAATTATTTTTTCTATCTTTTTGTCAGCATGTAATAGTATAAGTGAGTATGAACAAGTACATAATAATGTATTAGAATTTGAAAAATATAACTACGAAATGGAGTTTACAGTTATATCAAACAAAAATAGAAACAACTATAAAGTTAAAGTTATTTCGGTTGATAAAAACTGTTGCCAAGTTGAGTTTTTAGAGCCTGATAATATAAGACGGATAATTACTAAATATAATTATAATGGAGTAGTACAAGAAAATACAAAAATAGGAGATAATATAATATTAGATGAAGCAGAAAGATTTGAGTATAATGTGTTACTATTAAGTAATTTTAAACAAATTTACATGAAGCAAGATGAAGTACAGATTACGAAGCTTACAAATGGAGATTATAAAATAGAGTTAGGAATACCTAACGGAAAATATTATTTTAGTAAACAAAAAATAATATTTGATGCAAAGGATAAACGGCCTGCCGAAATTATTGTGTATGATAAAGATGGGCGAAAAACTATAGAGGGGAAGATAACATATGAGGGAAAGAGTAATAGCTGAAATAAATGTAGGTAACCTAAAGCATAATTTAAATGAAGTAAGAAAGTGTGTAAACTCAAATTCTAAAATTATGGTGATTGTTAAAGCAAATGCATATGGGCACGGTATTGCTCAAATTTCAAAATATTTAGATGATTTTGGTGTAGACTGTTTTGGCGTAGCAATAATGAGTGAAGCAATAGAGTTAAGAAAAAACGGAATAATAAAGCCTATATTAATACTAGGATATTTTGAACAAAGCAGGGTTAAAGAAATGCTAAAAAATGATATAGCCCAGACTATATTTAAATACGAAGATGCAGAATTTATTTCAGACGAAGCTAAAAAAGTAGGAATATGTTCAAAGATTCATATAAAGATAGATACAGGTATGAATAGGCTTGGCTTTAGGTGTGAAAGTGAATATATAGATGAGATTAAAAAAATATATGAGCTACCTAATATATTGATTGAAGGAATATATACACATCTTGCAAATGCAGACTCAAAAGATAAGAAAGCTACGTTTGAGCAAATAGAAAGATATGAAAAAGTGATTGCTGAATTAGAGAATAGAGGAATGAATGTACAAAATAAGCATGTCTTAAATAGTGCAGGGATAATAGATTTAGGTAAAAGATATTCAATGAACTGTGTCAGACCAGGGATAATGTTATATGGACTGTATCCTTCAGATGAGGTTTGCAAAATTAATGTAAATTTAAAACCAGTAATGAGCCTAAAGACTAAAGTTATATTTATTAAAGAGGTAAATGCAGACGAATATGTAAGCTATGGTGGAGCATTTGTTACTAACAGGAAAACAAGAGTAGCAACAATACCAATTGGGTATGCAGACGGTTATAATAGAAAGTTAACCAATAAAGGACGTGTACTTATAAAAGGAGAATATGCGAATGTTATAGGAAAGGTATGCATGGGTCAATTTATGGTTGATGTAACGGATATAGATGGCGTTAATGTTGGGGATGAGGTTATATTATTTGGTGAGCAAAAGGGTAAGCCGATAACAGCAACAGAACTTGGTAATATATGTGATACAATAAATTATGAAATTATATGTGGCATAAGCGACAGGGTCACTAGGAGATATGTATTCTAAGTATATATATAGATTTAAATTAAAGATTTTGATTTCTGTACTTCAGCATGTATAAAAATTACTCTAATGACAATAATATAAATGAAAGTGGTACATATTTCATACTGTTTAGGAGTGAAATATCATGAATGTAAAAAGAGGGGATATTTTTTATGCTGATTTGAGCCCTGTAATAGGCTCAGAGCAAGGAGGAATAAGACCAGTACTTATAATACAAAATGATGTAGGAAATAAGTACAGTCCAACTGTTATATGTGCGGCTATAACATCCCAGATTAACAAAGCGAAGCTACCTACACATATTGAACTGGACTCAACCAAATATTCATTAATGAAGGATTCGGTAGTATTGCTCGAACAAGTTAGAACAATCGACAAGTTAAGATTAAAGGAGCGAATAGGTCATCTTGAAGAAGAGGTTATGGTAAAAGTAGATAAGTCGCTTCAGATAAGTGTAGGTCTATAAAAAGCAAGACTATGTCTTGTTTTTTATATTTGAAAATAATTTTGTTGGATAACTATTTTTGGAAAATTTAAAAAAACACTTGACAAAAATAAAATAAGATGCTATAATATCCAAATATTAACACTATGAAAAGAAGTAGTAGATAGATAAAGATTTAAAGAGAGCTGTTGGTTGGTGCGAAGCAGTAGTCTTGTATATCGAACTTGTCTTGGAGTTGTTTGGTGAGTACATATTCAAAAAAATATGAAAATCCAAAACGTGCTATCGCGTTAAGATAAAGAGAATCAGTATTATATAACACATACTGATTGAAATTGGGTGGTACCACGGAAAATTCGTCCCATATTAGATATAAAATCTTGTATGAGACGAATTTTTTTGCTATTTTTTATAAAAGGAGGGATGAATGTATATGAAGACTGAATATGAGCCAATGAAATTTGAGTTAATGAAAGATGAGGGAGTAAGATATGCAAATGAATGGCTTAAAGTTCCAATAGAAATAGACGGTGTAGGAAAAGTGGAAGTTTTAGAAACAAAAGAAGGAGTTATAATAGATATAGGGCACGGCATTAAAGTATTTGAAGGTGAAGTATATAGCATAAGAGCATCTAAATTAAGTAAAAGAATAGAAACTGGGGTAGGTACTGATTTTGTTTTCTCGTTGTCTAATAGCAATTTGACACAAGAAGATGATTCTATAGGTTTGTGACGTTGCTATAAGTATTTAAAAAATTTATTTAAATATAAAATAAGCTATGAAATAGGAGTAGTAGATATATATTGATTTAAAGAGAGCTGTTGGTTGGTGCAAAGCAGTAGTCGATAGTATCGAACTTACCTAGGAGCAGATTGGAGAGTATTAGGCTAGTAGCCACTAAAAATCCAATACGTAAACTCGCGTTAAGAGAAAGAGAGAGTGGCTGTCACTAGTCACTAATGTTGGTGGTACCGCGGGTATATACTCGTCCATACTAGAGGTCAGATGTCGGAAGTTAGATGTCTGAGCCTTGTATGGGCGAGTTTTTGTGTTTTGGAAATATTGATGGGAATTAAAATTAAAAATTAAAAAGGAGATGTTGTTATATGAAAAATAAAGTAAATGATTCTGTGAATGAGGGGTACAAATATTGTACAGAGGTTGAAGAAATAATGACTGAATCAGGAGAAGTTAGAAGAGGGAAAGAAACGGTGTACAGATATACAGAAAAGGATGGCAAAATAGATGGGGTAATTGAACTGATTACAGCTGATACTACAAAAGTTTTTCCTAATGATAGATTTACAGGAAGAGAAGATGGGGTAGATACATATTACAATTCTGATAAGACTATTGTACAAACGGTAGATGGTCCTGCAGTTGGTACTATTAATGTTCATTCTGGTGGAATATTCAGTATGCGTAATGGGACAGGAAAAAACTTGAGTTGGAGAGTATACTCACCAAAAGGTATAAGGATAGATGAAGGGCATATAGTAAGAGGAGATACGAAAGGTAGAAGCGAATGTACTGTAGAGAAATATGTTAGTGATGGTAAAGAAAAGAGTAAGGTTAATATAATATATTCATGTGAAGAAAGAGGAGGAGAAGAAATAATAAAAGAAGAAGAGAGAGGTTATACTGTTGTTCAAGGTACTGTATTTGAAAGTACTGAGGGAGTAAGGGTGAATTTTCAAGAGGCTTCTAATATGTTTAATAATGAATATCCTGAAGAAAGACAACAGGTTGAAATTGCATCAGCTATAGAAACACCTAATATAGAACAAGAATGTGCATAAGCTATGTAAGAATAAAATACGAAGCAATAAAAACTGCAATTAATGGAAACTGTGCTGTGTTTTTTGATGGTGATGTTGATAATAAAGCACAAGTAGTAGATATGCCATTAACACTAAAAAAGCAACCTGAACTTGATGACATAGGTGTAACATAAAAATAAAAAATTTTCCAAACCTATTGAAAATTATCTCAAAATATTATATACTATATCCTAGTTTGTAAAATAAAAAAATTACCAAAGTAATATGTAAAACAAACTACGACAAAAACACCTTGCTTTATAAAATATTAGTGCAATAATATTGTTTATTCGGAAGGAGGTGAGTAGTATAAAAGCGGAGATATTTAATAGCAAGTATTGGGTAAGAGGAAATGACATAAATGGATTAGAAAATTTACTTGAAGCAAATCTTATAGAGTGTGAGTTTAGTATTTTAGACAAACTAGAACGTGAATTTAAAGCCCAACCTCCTGAGTATGCTGCGGGACTTACAGTTTTATGGCTGATAGAGGAAAGTCACTTGGCATTACATACATTTTTAGAAGATGGAGAAGTATCATATGTAGAGTTATCAAGTTGTAACATGGAAAAGCAAAGACGGTTTCATGTGAATATGCTTGCTATAGGAGAAGAATTTGGTATTCTTAAATGTGAAGGCGGAGATTTTAAGAAAGATGAGGAAGATATAGACGAAGGACTTGTAAAGTTAGATTTAGATGTATATTAGCTTGTGAAAGAAATTCAGAGACTTGAATTTCTTTTTTATTTGTATAAAAAATATAAAACATGGCAATTATTAGAGTAGCAGTTAGGTAACTGTATATTGATAGTAATGAGGAGAGTGATTGCCATGTTAAAAATTAATTTAAGAAAAGAGAGAAATATAATATTGATGGCTTTGGTAATTGGGTTTATTATTACGTGTACATATGTTACATATGCAACAACATTTGAGATGAAAAGCTTGCAAGAAGATTTGGCTAGTAGGATAATAAGGTTTCATTGTATCGCAAACAGTGATAGTAAAGAAGATCAGACTTTGAAGCTAAAGGTTAGAGATGAAATATTAAGTAGCATGAGGGATGAATTAAGTAATGCAAAGGATATAAACGAAACTAGGAAAATAATACTTGCAAATATAGATAAGATACAGAAAATTGCTGAGAGTGTAATAAAAAGAGAAGGCAAAGATTATAAAGTGGAAGTAAAGCTAGAGAAAAACGTGAGTTTTCCAATAAAGAATTACGGTGACATAACAGTACCAGCAGGAAAATACGAGGCACTTAGGGTTATAATAGGAGAAGGGGCAGGCAAAAACTGGTGGTGCGTTATGTTTCCTCCACTATGCTTTGTAGATGAGTCATATGCAGTTGTAGATACCAAAACAAATCAAAAACTAAAGAAAGTACTTACTGATGATGAATATAAAATGATAACACAAAATAGAAAGGTAAATATAAAATTTAGATTGCTTGAAAAATAAAAATTTTTAAAGTCCCCCATCTATCCGCATTATCTGCCCTGTCATATATTTTGACCTATCCGAAGCTAGGTACAGGCATAATTCGGCTACATCGCAAGGGGTACCACCTTTCATGAGGGAAAGGGTATTTATGTAGTCTGTTTTTTCTTCATCTGATAAGCTGTTATGCATATCAGTGTCTATATATCCAGGTGCTATGGCATTAACTCTAATATTTGATGGACCTACCTCTTTAGAAAGCGCTCTAGTAAAAGCATTAACACCACCTTTTGAGGCAGAATAAGCTACTTCACACGAAGCTCCATCTATACCATAAATCGAGGATATATTGATTATGCTCCCAGATTTATTAAAAATCATGGATGGCAAAATTTCCCTAGTCACATAGAAAAAAGAGTTTAAATTAGTATTTATAATAGTATTCCATTCTTCTATATGCAGGTCTGTGATTAATCCGCTAATTAAGATACCAGCATTATTTATTAGTACATCAATTTGTTTATATTCTCTTTTTATTTCTTCAAAAATAATTTTAACATCATTATAATCAGAAACATTGCACTTAAATATAGCATTATTAGCACTATACTTATTTAATTCGTAAAGCAAACTATTTGCATCCCCACAGCTATTATTATAAAGTCCAATAACAGAAGCACCTTCTCTTGCAAAAGAAAGGGCTATCTCCCGACCTATTCCACGTGAAGCACCGGTTATTAATACTATCTTGTCCTTAAATTCCATTTCGTATCATCTCCATTTCTTGTTTATATAAATTTGTTGTGGCATCAAGCCAAGGTGTCTCTAGTATAAGAGGTTTTTCTCCTACTATACTATGATGAGCTACTCTAAGTAAGGCGTCTTTGCCTAAATAGTCTTTGCCCTTTGGGTTATTTTGATCTGCACCAATGTTTGCATGGCGGTCTTTTCTTGCACCATTAGGGTTTAATGAACCGTTTAGGTGGAATACCTTTAGCTTGTTTACTCCGACAATTTTGTCGAAATTATTTATTACACCGTCAAGGTCATTTGCTATATCGTATCCAGCATCGTGAGTATGGCACGTGTCAAAACAAATGCCTATTTTTTCATTGTATTTAACCTTTTCTATTATACTAGCAAGTTCTTCAAAAGTTTTGCCTACTTCAGAGCCTTTGCCTGCCATTGTTTCTAAACATATAAAGAGTTCTAGGTCAGAAGTTAATACCTCGTTTAATCCTTCCGCAATACGTGCTATGCCGTAGTCTAAATTTTTTTCTGTATATGAACCAGGGTGTAATACAAGATAATTTGACCCAACTGCTTTAGTACGTTCAATCTCTTTGGCTAAAAATGTAGTCGCTAAATTAAAGGTGGTTGGTTTGAATGAAGCAAGATTTATTATATATGGAGCATGAACCACAATGTCTGAAATGTCATGTTCTTTCATAAACATGTAGGCTTCTGAAATTTTTAAACTTTCTATTGGTTTTCTTATCGTATTCTGAGGTGCTCCAGTGTAAATCATAAATGTATTTGCACCATATGAATATGCTTCCTCCGCAGCTCCAAGTAAACCACCACTCATTGATACATGTGAACCTATTCTCATGATTAATTCATCCCTTTCAATATAAATATTAATTACTAATATATTACAATATTATTAAAAATTGTCGAAATAGTTTGACATACTTTTAATAATTTGGTAAGGTTATATTGCTTGTGTAATAATTTTATCATAAATAACATAAATGTCAAACAAAATAATTAGTCATAATAAACAAAATAAATTTATTAGGAAAGGAAGGTTTGGTATTAAGTGTATTGTAGTATTCATGTTAAAGACGTATTTGATATGGCAAAAAAAAGTCAAAATATTGTTTGTCTAAAATATAAAATTGACGAAATAATGTTTCACAAAAAATGCATATTAGTTGACTTCGACGAAAGAAAAGATAAAGACACATTGCAAAAAAAACTTAATTTGTATTTATGGGATTTGACAGAAGAATCTAAAGGCAATATAATACGACTTGACAGTTCTGATATACACGATTTCATAGTGACTAACGAAAAATATTACTAATAGTGGTTACCTTTTACAAAGGGAACAAAAACTTCCATAGAAAATGGAGGTTTTTTTATGGTATAATGAATTAGGGAGTGGTGGCAAGTATCTGACACCAAAGATGTGCACTAGAGAGGAGGCATGGTAATCTTGAAAAAGTGGCATAAAATATTGATGTTTATAATAGCTTTAGTAGGGGTAGTTGTGATTATATTAGTTACTGGAAATGGTGGAAAAAATGTAGAAATATCCTACAATAAGTTTTTGGGGGAAATGGATAGTGGTAAAGTTGAACAAGTCTTTTTGAGCGAGGGTTCAACGATTAAAATAAAAATAAAAAATGATGATAATCTATATTATACAGATAATCCTAGGAAGCTTGATTTTAAAGAAAGCTTACTTAAAAGTAACATAAAAGTAATAGAAGAAAAGAATTATTCTACAAGTATAAGTACATTAGTGCTTTTAGGAATATTTATATTTATAGGATATAAGCTAATGAAAAATGGAGATTTAGGTTTAAAGAAAGGAAAGGCGTATGATGCCAATTTTGAAGAAGTCTCTATAAATGCAGAAAAAAAGGTCTGCTTTGCAGACGTAGCAGGTAATGAAGAAGCAAAGGAAAGTGTTAAGGATATTGTGGACTTTATAAAAAATCCAGATAAATTTGTATACTATGGTGCAAGAATA
>MGOW01000074.1 GCA_001797255.1 Clostridiales bacterium GWE2_32_10 | reverse complement strand
TACACAATTCTTCATCTAAATATGTTAAAGCCCTAGAATAAAGAATCGTGTCTGTGGTTGAAACGATACACATTTCCTTAGTATTCTCATCTTTTATGCAACTACAAGCATCCAGATTATTGTTTTTACTAGCGTCATTATAAGCTTCCTGATCTGAAGCAAAATTACATTCTAGTTTTGACAAGTCTAATTTAACGGCATCTTCTTTTTTAGCAATTTGTTTACCTACTTTTGGGACACTTACCATTTTACTTACTACAAATAAGTACACCAAGCCAAAACCCACTAAAAATAAAGCCGTAATCAGAATAACCTTTTTATTTTTCATATTTATTTTTATCCTGTTAAATCATATTATTTAACTGGATTTTTTTATTTTGTTTAAGTTTTTTAATTTATTTTATTATACCATAAAAGAATTTCGATGCAAGGGAAATCACGGTAACTCCTCACTGACCCCCATGGAGCAAGTAAATATAGGTTCGTCTTTGCGATGTTTAAATTATCCATAGAGATGATTTAAAGTCGTGGCAATCCAGGAATAATATTACTTAATTAAGAATTCTATTTTTCTTGACTGGACTGCCACGCAATTTGAGAGTACTCAAATTACTCGCAGAGACGGGGTAAAAAAAGACATAAGAGAGAGGTCAGTGAGGAGTTACAAATCACGTTAGCATTTTAACATATTAGCATTTTAGAATTCCCGCACCGCGAATTTACCCGTCTTGGCAAGCCAGAGCGAGACAGGCAAATCTTTTACCTGCCCGCAAAGCTTTGCTTGCATTGCAGGCGGGCAAATCTACAAATTCTAATAATAAAATAGTTGAATTTATCATTCTTTTCTCAAGGCTTCCGCTGGAGTTAGTTGAGAAGCTTTTTTGGCGGGATAAAATCCGAAAACAACTCCCGTAATCATAGAAAATCCAACCGCTATCAAAACTGATCTGCCCGTAACTCCAAAAATAATATTATAACCATATTGATTAATCATATAAGTAGCTAGCTCAGAAAATAATACTCCCATAATTATCCCCACAATTCCACCTAGCAATGTTAAAAATATCGCTTCAAAAATAAATTGCCAAAGGACATCTCTGTTTCTAGCCCCCACAGCTTTTCTAAGCCCAATTTCTTGAGTTCGTTCCGTAACCGCCACATACATCACGTTCATTATCCCCACCCCTCCCACTATCAAAGAAACAGAAACCAAAGCCAAAAGCAAAGCATCGATAATATTAAAAACTTTATCCAAAATTTCTTTGGCTTCAGCTATGGACATCACTGCAAAATCATCGTCTATGCCCTCTTTTTTATCTTTTTCATTCTCATATTCTATATCGTGCTCATCTCGCATTATAGAACGCATTTCTTCCATAGTCTGATCGACAATCTCCATGTTTTTTATTTTAAAGATAGCAAATTGAACATGCTCAATTCCCATTATCTTTTTCTGTAGAGTTTTAATTGGAATATAGACAATTTTATTAAAATCAAATCCCCCGCTTGAACTACGCTCTTTTATTACGCCAATAACTTTATATTTATTTTTTCCAATTTTAATACTTTGCCCCACCGCTTCTTCATTGGGAAAAAATAACTCTTTGGTCTTGCTTCCCAAAATCGCCATCTGCTTTAGATCACGATCATCCTCATCAGCAAAAAATGTTCCTTTTTCTAATTCTGCTCCGCTATCCGCCTCCATCATTCCGCTGGTTACTCCAAAAATATAGGTCTGTTCATTTTCATCCTCTCGACTGACGATTTGCTGGCCCAAAATTCCAGCATACCAATTGCCCAGATTAGATAGTTTAGCCACCTCCTCTACATCCTCCATCTTTAGCGTAGTAATTTGAGTTCCTCCCGCCATCGCTCCCACATTTTCTGAAGAAACATGCGAAGTTTTGGGAACTTTAACTTCTATCTGCACAATATCAGTTCCAAAACTTTCCACCTGATCGGTAATAAAATTTCTCAATCCGTTACCTAAGGCTAAAATTAAAATTACAGAAGTCACTCCAATCACAATACCCAAAAGCGATAAAGCTGTTCGCACTTTATTGCTATACAAATTTCGCAAAGCGAGTTTGATTGAAATAAAAAATTTACTCATAAAATATAACTCGAATTATGAAGTAAGTATCATGAATTATGAAAATCACTTTAACATATTAACACTATCCTTGTCATTCCGACCAAATAAATTTATGTACTCATAAATTTAGAAGTGGAGGAATCTAAAAAATATTACTTTAAAATTGCCCATTCATAATTCTTAATTCATTTCACCTACCTTAAACATCTATAACATTTTCAACACCTAGAACAATTACAACATTTCCGCTACTCGTACCGCAGCGCTTCCATCGGACTTATTTTCGAGGCTTTGCGGGCAGGATACAATCCAAAAATTATTCCAATCAAAATAGAAACAGTTACAGCAATCACAATTGAGCTTGGAGCAATAATGAATTTCCAATCATAACCCATTGCATTTACTGCCAACGCTACCCCAAAAGAAACAGCTATTCCAAAAATTATACCAATCAATCCTCCCAAAAAAGAAATCGTCGCTGATTCAAGTAAAAATTGAACCATCACATCGACATTCTTAGCCCCTACCGCTTTTCGAAGTCCCACTTCTTTTATCCTTTGAGTGACCGCAATCAACATCACATTCATTACTCCCACTCCTCCCACAATCAGAGAAATCGTTCCCACTGCCAAAAGAAAATAACGCATCGCATTGGTAATTGTGCTCACAATCTCCACTGCTGAGGCCTGATCTCTAATTGAAAAGTCATCATCGTCCGGATCATCTATGTCATGCTGGTTTCTGAGCGCAACAGCCACATCTTCTTTGGCTATAAGAATATTTTCGATGGTATCTATTTTTAATCTTACAAAAGCCAGATGGTTAATCCCCAAAAGTAACTTTTGAGCGGTAAGAAGCGGAATAAAAACAGCCTCGTCTTGACTAGCCATACCAAAAGCCGCAGAGGCTCGCTCCTTTAAGATTCCTACCACCGTAAATTTATAATCATTTATTTTTATTTTCCTTCCGATTGGATCAGATTCTCCAAAAATATCTTTAGCTGCCGTTGCTCCCAAAACTGCTACTCTGGATAAATTAGTTTCCTCTTCTTCAATAAAAAATCTTCCGCTTTTCATACTTGTGCTTTCTACCTCCAGGTACTGCGATGTGGTTCCGGTAAAAGACATACCCAACTCCGTCCCATCATTTTCTATCGTGGCCGTTCCCATCACATAGCCCGCTCCCGCCACCACTCCGGTTACATTTTTTGTTTTTTTAAGTTCCAGAAAATCATCATATTTTAAAGTAGTAATAACTATTCCCATGGCTGAAGCTGGCGGACCTTTCTCATCCGAAGCTCCCGGTAAAACTCCTATCAAGTTTGAACCCACTCCCCTGATTTGATCAAGGATTAATTCTTGGGCACTTTGTCCCACAGCAAAAATAATGATTACCGAAGCCACTCCGATAATAATTCCCAAGATAGTTAAAAAAGAACGGAACTTAGCCGCCATCAAATTTTTAAAAGATATTTTTATGGGAATCAATAGATGCATATCTATAATTTTAAATTTTGAATTTTGAATCAATTTCTAATTAACAAATGAATAAATAAAATCAACTTCAGTTTTGTCTTTGCGAGAAAATTATGCCTGCCCCGTTGCAGTTGCATATTCAGGGTACTCATAATTTTCGTGGCAATCCAGTAAACTCGAACACTTTAAGGTTAATATAAAATGCTGGATCGCCACGGGAGTACCCTCGCGAAGACACTCACATTTAAAACTCATTCAAAATTCGAAATTAGAAATTCGAAATTATTTGAGAAGTTCTCCTTCCATCGCTATTTTTCTTTCTTTTACCAATTCATCCGAAATTATCTTGCCATCTTTTACATTTAAAATCCTTTTGGCGTGCTGAGCAGTAAAAGTTTCATGGGTTACCAAAATAATCGTCTTTCCTTCATTATTTAATTTCTGCAAAATTTGCATTATCTGCGTCCCACTTTTAGAATCCAGATTCCCCGTGGGCTCATCGGCAAAAATTATTTCCGGATCAGTTACCAATGCTCGCGCTATTGCTACTCTTTGTTTTTCTCCTCCGGAAAGCTGATTGGATAGATAGTCTGTGCGATGTTCCATACCGACTGATTCCAGGGCTTCAGTAATTCTTTTTTCATTAATACTGCTACTAATATCTCGATTGTAAAGAAGGGGTAACTCTACATTTTCATACACGCTTGTGCGAGGCAAAAGATTGAAAGTTTGAAAAACAAAACCAATCTTGCTATTTCTAGTTTCCGCTAGCACATCATCTGAGAAATCTCTGGTATTTTTTCCTTCCAATAAATACTCTCCCCCGCTGGGCTTGTCTAGAAGCCCCAACATCTGCATCAAGGTTGATTTACCGCTTCCGCTAGGGCCCATAATAGAAACAAACTCCCCTTTTTCAATGCTAAAAGAATTTTCGCGCAACGCCAAAGTCTCCACTTCACCGTTAATGTAAGTCTTGGTTAAATTTTTTACTTCGATAATCGGTATTGACATATTATATATGTTATGTTATTTTTTAAAGTCAGTATTGGCAAGTTATTTTTTATTAATCTTAATTCTGAAAAAATCTAATCGGAGGCCATCATGCAAAAAATTACCATTATCATCATGCTAACTCTTTCTTTGTTAATTTCCTCGTTAGGCATGTCAGCTGCCCAATCCGACAGCATCGACATCGGTATTTGCGGAAAAGCAATTAACGAGAATACTGAATGGACCGTAACAAAGAACGTCCTTTTCAACAGTGATACCAGAGGAACAAATATGGGATTCAGCGTTCTCAGAAAGGGGTATAGTGAATCAACTAAATATCGAACACAAATGCTTGACTATGATTTAAATGATTGGGACATATTTGGAATAGCAACTTACAATGAAGACAATTCCTTCCGAGAAGCACTATTATTTTCTGCTCCTAAGGACGGCGGCTATTCTGCGTGTGGATTCAATGCCACTACGGTTTTTTCAGTTGTACCCAAGTAACAATAACAATCGCGACACAAAGTCACAATTCCAGTACTCTTAGAAACAATCCTAGGGTGCTGGTTTTTTATTTTCAAAATTCTCTTTCGTTTATTTTTTATTATCTGAGATTCCTCCATTACTAAATTTATGAGTACATAAATTTATTCAGTCGGAATGACACTTCAGCTTACCCGAAGTAACTCGAAACTCTCAGCATGTCATCTCGACTCGCCTCGGCGAAGCGGGCTAAATAAATTTCTGTACTCGGAAATTTATGCACGGAGAGATCTCAGGCGCTTATTATATTTCTACATCATATGAGATTCCTCCACTCCTAAATTTATGAGTACATAAATTTATCCGGCCCGCTTCGCAGTAGCTTTAGCGAGGCGAGTCGGAATGACATTTCGATTTATCTAAAGCAACTCGAAATCCCCAGCTCCCTACTTCTCCTCCTTCGTAAAAGTTATCACATCTTCTCCGCCATTTAAACCAGAGATAATTTCCGTCATTCCGTCATCTCCCCTCAGTCCTGCTTTTACGTTTACTTTTTTAGTAGTTTTAACTTCATCTTTTACTTCCAAAACTTCCACATATCGATTACCCTCATCATTTTTAATCGCTTGATTGGAAACCGCTAGAACATCTTTCTTTTCGGCAGTCAGAATATCGATATCGGTGCTCATCCCTGACTTGATGCGATTATCTTCGGTTAAAATTTTAAAGGTCACTTCATAATAAACCACATCTTGAATAATAGTTGCAGCTGGTTCTACCTCAGTAACTTCAAACTCAAATATTTCATCCGAAAGAAAAGCATCAAAAGTCGATTGTCCTTTCTGTCCTATTTTAATTTTATTAATATCTGACTCTGGAATATTGGCCTTAATTTCAAAACCTTTTTCTCCTGACACACTCACAATTGGTGTTGCCATAGAAGCCATCTCTCCTTCTTCTAAATATTTCTTGGTAATAATTCCATCCACAAGTGCATAAACGATATTCTTTTTAAGTTGTTTTTGCAGTGTCCAAGTAGTAGCTCGCGCACTTTCCACCGTTAGCTTGGCTGCTTCTTTTTCCTCCGGTTTTAATGCATCCCATTTTCGCCTCTTTAAATCCAATTGCTCTTGCTGAATTTGCAGAGCAATCAAAGCTTCTGTTAGCTGAGAGCGCACCACTGAATCATTAATTTTGGCAATTTTTTGTCCAGCTGTTACTTTATCGCCAACTTCCACTAACAATTCATCAACCGTCCCGCTTATTTCAGGAGTAATATCTATCTTGCTAGTATCACTCACTTCTCCGGTTACGGAAACAGTTTGCTCAATGTTTGCCTTAGCAACTTTTTCTGTGGTGTACTCCGGTCCAGTTTCTTTGGGCTTGAAATAGTAAAAAGCACCAGCACCCAAAATCGCTAGTACAATTATCCAAATTAATATCTTTTTTCTTTTTTTCATAATTTTGTTTTGATTTATGATGTAAGATTTATGATTTACGAACAAAATACACTGATAAATTATTTTTAACAATTATCAAGCTGCATTTTTTTAAATGACTGGTAATTTTATTTCAAAGATTTCTTTTTCAATTGAATTGATTTCCAGATAATTATTCCAAGACTAATGATTAAAAACAATACGGATAGTTTTTGAGAAAGATATTTCTTGCTATATTCTATAAATCCATCACTAATTTCTGGAGCAAGTGAAATAATAACTATCGAAATAATCATAAATACAATTGAAAATTTTTTCCAAGAATTAAAAATATCTCTATTGGAAAAAAATAGAATAATTAAGATAATTAAAAATGCAACTGAAAAATGATATGTAAAACTCCCGATAGAAGTAAAGAACTTATTGACATAAATTGTTGTTGCCGCAATTAAAAGTAATGGCAACATAACTGCTATCTTTTTTCTATAACTCATATTTTTTATTTTATTTAATTAAATTTAAACGCACTGTTTCTATTATTT
>MGOW01000073.1 GCA_001797255.1 Clostridiales bacterium GWE2_32_10 | reverse complement strand
AAAATATTAATAAAGAAACAGGAATAATCACAATTGTTGGCAAAGGCAATAAAGAAAGACAATTGATATTAAGTGCAACACTCCGAAAAATGATGATGAAGCATGAGAGGGTGAAGGAATTTTACTTTAAAGACAAGAATATTAAGAACGATTATTATTTTCTAAGTAGAACAGGAGAAATACTTACAAAGGAAGCTATTGAGAGAATTGTAAAGACAGCAGGAGTTGGGGCAGGAGTTAGAAAGGAAATTAGATGTTCGCCACATACCATAAGACATTATTTTGCACAAGCTGAGCTAAGGCACGGAATAGATGTATATTCGTTAAGTAGACTGTTAGGACATGATAGCATTGATATAACTAAAAGGTATTTACAGTCAATACAGGACAAAGAAATATTAAAATTATCAATAAAGACATCACCGCTAAGTAATTTATAAATACCAAAGTAAATCAAATGGAGAATTTTAACGAAGTTATTTTATAAAAATATTACTTATAATAAGTTGAAAAATGTAAAATAATTTCCAAATACATATTGACAAAATGGAAAAAATAGGATATAATGTTGACACTACAGAAATTAAATATAAGGAGGAACTTATGGCGATTACAATTAAGAAAATAGTTGAAGATGTATGTAAAAAGATGACAGAAGTAAAAGAAAACAAAGGGAATTTGTGTGAAACTATACAAAGCGACTCAGCCTTTTGTGTAGATTATGCAAAAGCGAAAGCAGGATTAGATTTAGAAACATTAGGAGCAAATACAGGGGTTACACCTGAAGAAAAATCAGTGATATGCTCAATCGATGAACACTTATATGGAAGTAATGGTAATACGGGATGCGAAAAATGTAGTGCTACTATTGCTAGCGAATGGGATAAATATGAGACAAAAATTTTTGATAAAATGTTCGAGCAAGAATAAAAAAGTTAATATTTGTATAGCTATTGGCACTCAATAAACCGAGTGCTATTTTTATGTCCAAAAGATGAGAAAAATAATCAATGGAACAATAAGGATATGTGAAAAGACTTATCACACGGTGTGATAAAAACGAGAATGTTTATACGATTTTCCTATCATTTTTACTCTTTAATTTGATAACTAGTAAAATTTATGATATAATTCAATCATTAATTTAAACCAAAATAATTACGGAGTAAGGAGTAATTAACATATGGGAAATCCACAAGGATTAAGTGAAGAACGAAAAGTTAGAATATTGTCTAAAGGCAAGAAAATAAAAAAATATCAAAAAGAAAAGATAAGCAAAATAAAAGAACTTGGTATTGAGTCAATATTAGATGAGTGTGACAACGATTTAACAAATAGGCTTATGATATGTGAAGCAAAACTGCTGAAAACACAATCAAATAGTATATTGATGCAATTGATAAATGTTAATATGATAAAAAGTACGTTATCTTTAATGAATGTATCAGGGATTAAGGATAATAGATATTTTTGTGGATTAAAGTATATAAAAAGTATAATGGACAATTATTGCCATTTTGAAGAAAAAGAGTCAGAAATAATACATAAATTGAGCATCAGAGAAAACCTAAATAAAGATGAAAAAAAGATGCTTATAGAAATAATTAATCAAATAGCTTTGTGTTTAATACAAGATTTAAAAAAGGGAAGAGAATATTCTTATTGGATTACGTTTTGGGAATATGAGTATTATTATAAATTGTGTTCTGGGTGCTGTGAAGTCAAACATATAAGCAAATTTTCTAAAAAAGCAGACAATAGTGATGGATATGATACTAAATGTAATGAATGTCGGCACAAAAAAGATTCCGATAGAAAGGAATGCTCAAAATGTGGAAAAAGAAAAGCAAGTGTTAGCTTTGGAAAAGATGTTAGAAATGTAAGTGGATTAAAAAGCATTTGTAAGCAATGTGACAGAGAAAGTAAGAAAAAAACATTTTAACTACACGAATTTACAGAAAAATATAGGTAGGTTACACGAAAGTACATTGCATTTTATCTTGATTTGCAGGCAAAAACAGAAATCGTGAGAAATGACATTAATTTTAGCAAAAAGCCTTAGTTTTCCCCCTAAAATCGCTCTTATATATGGAGAGATAATTTTTATATCTCGAAAGACGAAAACATAATCAAAATGTTTTCGTCTTTTTTGTTGCCATTTTATAAGCGATAGAATTTTAAGAACGATTGGAGGCAAAGTAAGTTTATTTTTGCTATATCTGAAAATGGAAACAAGAGACGTAATGATTTGAATACTCCAAATATAATGAATGACTTATCAAACGAGATAAGCATGAACAAAGGGAGTTTTAAATTATGAAAGAAAATTTAATATGTAAAGTACAATTTGATGATGTGAAAGGATATAAACAAAAACCAACAGCTGAAGAAACTATAGCAATAAATAATCGAATAACTAATACATGGTTAGAATTTGAAATAGACTCATTAGAATTTCTTGCCAAAAAAGTAGGAGAGGATGGTCATGCATTTCTAACTGCTGGTTTTTTTGAATACTTTAATGAAAAGGATTATATTCCAGCCAGAAGAATAAAAGACTTTTTTAATGAACAAAGGGTATTTGCATTAGATTTTGACGGAACGATAAGCTATGATGAGGTTAAATTAAGATTAGAGCAATACGGTATACCGTTTGGTTTTAGTTATGAAACATTAAGCAGTATAAACAGAAATAAGTTCAGAGTAGTATTTGTACATGCTTGTACAATCAGAAATATCAGAGTTGCAGAGTTGATTATCAAGAGTCTGATGGAGATTTTTCCAGAAGCAGACCCAAGTTGTAAAGATGTAACGAGATTATTCTTTGGTGGTAAGAAATTGATAGATATAAACTATACTAATAATACGTTTAACGTAGTCAATTTAGTTATGGAAACAATTAGATATATTAAAGATAATGCATCACCAAAACATTATAGTGAAAAGGTTGCAGAATATTGTAATAATGTTGGTATTAATATGATTAATAACTTGCCAGATTTATTAGTGGAAGACGTTGAAGAAAAAGACAACAAAGAAAATGGGGAAATGATGTTCACACCTATAATATATTATATAGACGAGACCACAAAATCCCTCAAAAAGGTAAAGCTAAATCTTTCAGGAAAAGTAAATCAAACAAAAAAGAAAGGAAATAAAAGTGAGTATGAACTTACATATGATATTGATAAAGCAAAAGAAGATAAAATATGGGAACAACACTTTGAATTTGACAAGATGCCAGATAAATGCAAGTTATATAGAGAGCTAATTAGTGACGAAAGAGACCTGCATCATAATGAGACTTATGGCATTATGACAAATTTAGTCAAGATAAAAGGTGGAGAAAAAAAGTTTAAAGAAATACTAGCAAATAGTTGTTATGATAAATACAGACAAAAAAACTGGAATTATGATTGTAACTATTCTAGGAATACATATAAAAATCCTTATAATTGTGACAACTTTTGTCCGTATGCCAAAGAATGCAAGCATGGAAAAAATATTATTTTAACATGTAGAACCAAAAGAAATACAATTACCAGACTTTCAAATTCTGAGGAATATGTATCTTTGCAAGAAGCAGAAGATGATTTGAAATGTACGGTTTCATCTGTATTAGAAGCAAATGATAATGATATTCATATTATACAGGCTCAAACAGGACTAGGTAAAACAAATGCCTATATTGAATATTTGATAGATACAAGAGATATATTTGTAATAGCAGTACCAACACATGATCTGAAAGATGAAGTATATGAAAAATGCGTATTAAAGGGGATTGAAATAATGGCAATACCTGAATTACCAGAAAAACTAGATAGGGAGATTAAGGACAAGCTTAAATGGCTCTATAAATTGGGAGCTACCTTGGTGGCTAGTAGATATATAAGAAAAGTAGCAAAAGAAAAAAATATACCTGAATTAATTGAATATTTAGAAGAGCTAGATAAGGTAAAAGATTTTGAAGGACATATTATAATGACTCACGACAGATTTTTGTATTTAAATGGAGAACAAATAAAATCTCGTAAAGTAATAGTAGATGAAGATATATTGGAAAAGTTGTTAAAAATTGATGAAGTAAATATTCAAGATATAATGAAGATATTTAAGATGAAATTCATTTCAAAAGCAGATAAGCAAAAAGTAGCAGACAAGTTACATAAAGTTACGCAAAATGCAATTGAGGAAAAGGTAGTATCCATATTACCAGTCATACTAAATAATCACCAAAATTTTGAGTTTAATATAGCTGATGAAGCAGAAGACATTCAAAGTAATGTATTAGGATTTTTGAAGGCAAGTGCATGTCATATGAATAATAGTAAAATTCAATATATGGTACAACATCAATTACCAAACAAAAAAATCGTAATCATGAGTGCAACAGCAAACAAAAATTTATACAATAAATGCTTTAAAGATAGGAAGGTAGTATTTCATAAAGTAAAGAATGCTAAGTATGAGGGAAAACTATTGCAATATTATGAGAGAAGCTATAGTAGAAACTGTATCAAAAATGATGAAGAGTTGTTCAATTCTGCGAAAGAGTTATTAGGGAATGTAGATATAATACCTTTAAGAGCTATTCTAACGATTCAGATAAATTGCATTTTGGTAATGTTGAAGGATATAATAAACTTGAAGGAAAAGATGTTGGTATCATAGGAACTCCACATTTAAATGAAATTGTTTATAGAATGTGGAATGTAGCATTAGGTGGTGAAGATAAAGCACAAGAAATGAAGTATCAAGAAATAGAGAAGAATAATTATAGATTTTGGTTTATGACTTATTCGGATGAAAACTTGCAAGAAATACAGATTTGGTTTATTGAAAGCGAATTAGAACAAGCAGTAGGGCGTTCTAGATTATTAAGGAATGACTGTACTGCTTTTTTATTTTCGAATTTTCCTTTGCCACAAGCAGAATTTGTTGAGATTGATGATAAAGATGATGAAATAAAGGAAGAAAATCAAGAATAAACACTTTCAGTGGCAAGGGTCTTGTTATGTACGAAGAATGATTGTGATAATGAATTTAAATTAGCTAAGAGAGCTTATATTACAATGGTTTTTACGATGAATCAATTTTGAAACACGATAAAAACCATTGATTATAAGGGAAATATTAATTAACAGATAATATTATAAAGTGGAATAATCAAACGAACATCTGTTTTTCAATAAGATTGACGAAGAATATGAATTGAGAGTTAGTAGTTGTTTACAAATGTACACTTTTACAAATAATCAAATTCAATACGTTTTAATGTTTGCAAAAGTATAATAGTATATTTATAAACGTTTATATAATACTATTGACAATTATAAACAAAAGTGTATAATCTAATTAATGGATAGATAAAAATAAAATTAATTGGAGGGGTTACATTATGGCAAATAAAACTTTCGCATACATTCGTGTGTCGTCAAAGGAACAAAAGGAAGATAGGCAGGTCGAAGCAATCAAGGAATATTGCAAGGCAAAGAATATCGATATTGAAGAAAGAAATGTAATAGTCGATAAACAATCAGGAAAAGACTTTAATAGAGCAGGATATAAGGCATTGAAGGAGCAGTTATTAAGACAGGGAGATATATTGATTATCAAGGAACTTGATAGGCTTGGTAGAGATATGCAGATGATAAAAGATGAATGGCAAGAGTTAATAAAAGCAGGGGTAGACATTACCATCATTGATAACGAAATACTCAACACAACTAATAAAACTGACTTAGAAAAGACACTAATATCTAATATAATATTTGAGTTACTTAGCTACATGGCACAGAAAGAACGTTTGAAAATCAGACAAAGACAAGCTGAGGGAATCGCAGTAGCAAAACAAAAGGGGATTGTTTTAGGTAGACCAAACTTGAATTTAGAAACACTTACAGAAACTCAAAGAAAGATACTAGCAGATAATTTTAATAGGTTTGATGGAGATAGAAAAGATAGAACATTAACTGCGGAAGAATTTATGAATTTACTAGGCTTGAAAAGAAATAGTTTCTACAAAGTGATACAAGAATATAAAGAGAGTAAGTAAATAGATGGAGTGTCAGGGATGGCACTCTGTTTTATTGCTATATGGGCTAGTTTACAAATGGCAATACTACGGTTATCATATAAGGCTACTAGCACTGTTGGTAAGACGCAAAGAAGTAGTTAAAATAGTAAATATAATTGCCTACTGCTTTTTATGTTCACAGCGTGACGATAGACGAATGTTAATATTTGATGGATAAGTTTATATATAGGGAGATAGAAACGAGCTACATCGTTGCGTATACAATCGTAGTAAGGTTGCAAATAGTATGGTTAATACTGTTAATAAAATTTGGGTTTTATTGTTTAAAATATTAGTGAAAATATTTAACATATAGCATTACCCAGACCTTGACATTTTAGGATGAATAATGATATACTATGGATGAACGATGAGAAATGTTCAAATTAAATTATGATATACGTGTGTAAAAATGAGAGAGAAAAGCAAAAATTAAATTCGTTTCAGCAGAAGTTAAAATGATACCACAAACTACTAATAAGCTAGATGAAGAAAATGCAAAATATATGCAAAAGAT
>MGOW01000072.1 GCA_001797255.1 Clostridiales bacterium GWE2_32_10 | reverse complement strand
AAACAGGTGCAAATCTTTTGGAAAAATTTGCACCCCAACTCTTGACAAAGAACCTGAAAAATTAGTATTATCAATTGATAATACTAATTTTTTCGTGTATTTTCTATACTGTAACTTCAACTATCCATCCTCATGATTTTCTTTATAAACTTCCCTATTGTATTAAAAATACCATTTTGATCCATCATTAACTTATACTCAATAGAGTCTATAAGTGCTATTTTGCTTGCATCTATAATATCATGTGATACACCTATGGTTGTCCATACATTTTTTCCATCTGTAAATTCTATCAGCACCCTTACCTTGGCTGCTGTTGTTTTTTCTAGGTCTAGAATCCTTACTTTGTAGTCCGTTAGCTTTATCTCTTTTAATTTTGGATAAAACTGCTCTAATGATTTTCTTAAAGCAAGATCTAACGCATTTACTAATCCGTCCCCTTCTGCTGCAACAATTATATCCTTATGATTTACTGATATTTTGACAACAGCTTCTGATTTCTGTTTTTCATTTTGTGTTAGATACTCATTCATTACATTTATCTTTTTAACATCAAAATATTTTTTGTACATGCCAAGCTGTTTTACTACTACAATTTCAAAAGATGCCTCCGCCCCTTCGAACTGGTAGCCCTCATGTTCTAATTCTTTTAGCTTATCTATGATTTCTTGAACTTCTTTGGAATCCTTTGTTAAGTTTGCATTTATTTTTTGAATCTTTTGCAATATTACACTACGCCCTGCTACCTCAGAGATTAAAAGCCGTCTTTCGTTCCCTATCTTCTCTGGATTAATATGTTCAAATGCTTGCGGATTTTTATTTACTGCATCTATATGCATCCCTGCTTTATGTGCAAAAGCATTATTTCCTACATACGGTAGTTCATCCTTTAGAACAACATTTGATATTTCAGCTATTTGTCTTGCATAATATGTAAGTCCCACTATCTTATCCTCTAATATACACTTATAACCCTTTTTCAACTGTAGGTTTGGTATTACTGTCGACAGATTGGCATTTCCACATCTTTCCCCATAACCTATAAAGGTTCCTTGTACATGATCGGCTCCTGCTTCTATTGCCATAATCGAGTTTGCAGTAGACATCCCGTTATCATCATGACAATGTATCCCTATACTTATTTTTATAGCTTCTTTCACCTTTTTCGTTATTTCATATATCTCACTTGGAAACATACCACCGTTTGTGTCACATAATACGATACACTCTGCACCAGCTTTTTCAGCTACCTTGAGTACTTCAATAGAATATTCTGGATTAGCTTTATATCCGTCGAAAAAATGTTCAGCATCAAATAGTACTTTTTTACCATTTTCTATTAAATACTTTGTAGTATCCTCAATCATTTTTAAATTTTCCTCTAGGCTAGTCCGTATAATATCTGTAACATGAAAGTCCCATGCCTTTCCAAATATGGTAACATACTTAGTTCCTGCACCTATAAGCGACTTTACATTTGCATCTTCCTCTGGTTTTATATCTTTTTTACGTGTGCTTCCAAATGCAACAATCTCTGAATTCGGCAATTTTAGTTCCTTTATCCTTTCAAAAAATTCTAAGTCCTTTGGATTAGAACCAGGATTTCCCGCTTCTATATATTTTATCCCCATTTCGTGCAAGGTTTTTACTATTTTTAGTTTGTCGGAAACAGTAAACGAGATTCCACTCGCTTGTGCACCATCCCGTAGTGTAGAGTCAAGTATTTCTAGATTTTTCATCGTCTATCTCCTCCTCATTGATTTAGTTAATTTTATTACTATCTTAACTATAACATTTTTCGAGAAAATTTTCAAGGAAAATAGGGATAAATTTATTTTTCATCTATCCCCTCATATTCATCATATTACCAGACCCATATCTTTTAAGCCCGCTATTAAAAATAACAATTGCAGCTATAGTTTCAAATACAGCAAATGCAATAACCTCTAGGAATAATCCCATATCAAACTGCCTCATAACACTAACCGGTATATATACCATGAATCCTGTTGGTATCACAGTGTATAGCAATAGCTTTACAAAACCTCCAAAGATCCCCTCTGGGTATATTGAAAATGATACTGCAAGCATTTCCATATTATTTATAAACTCTTTTATATTATTTAGATAAAATGTCAGGCTATGAATTATTACTCCAAACATAGCCATTATAATACCTGAAACTACTACAAATAAGCTAAACATTGCCCAAAGCTTTATATCTGCACCTAGTATTATAAGTATAATGTATCCATATAAAATATCTCCTATAGCCGATATGCTAGTTTCTGATACAAGTACATTAAACAAAAGATTTTTAGGCTGCAGTAAATAGACATCTAGCTCCCCATTTATAATAAGTGACATCACCTTTCTTCCATTTCCAAACAACACATAGCAAAATCCAAAGCTACTACTTGATATCGCCCAAAGTAGCATTACATCTTTAAATTCATACCCTCCGATACTTTTGTTCACTGTAAATAGTGCCCCCCATACGATAAGAAATGAAGCGTTATTTAATATCATTAGCACTATTTGTAGTATAAAACTCACTTTGTATTCCATTGATGCTGATATATTTAATACCTTATATTTGTACAATAATTTTATGTAATTTTTAACCACCGTTAACATTTAATTTTTTCACTCCTTTCTGATATACCCAAAACGCAAGTGCTATAGATAATAGTAGATATATGATTTGAATACTTACAATGCTCAAAAATGTCTCGAAGCTAAAATCTATCACTATCTTTCCCGGACCATATACTATGGCAGCTACAGGGCTAACCTTCACAATATCTGCAACTGCTTTAGGGAATAATTCTGCTGGAAAGAAAACACCAAACATAAGTATGAACTTTCCATACATCCAGAAAAGCGGGCTAGTATCCTCTATCCAAAAAGCAAGCAAACCAACCGTTACTCGGAGAAAGAAGTCTACTATTATACCTAGTGCTATAACTATTATCATAAAGGGTATATAAGCAAAATTGAAGTTTCTTAGCTCTCCTATCATTATAAGTCCTACAGCCAAGCTTAGCGGAATGTAGAACATCAATTTAACTATAACCTCTCCAATAAAATTTGAAAATTGATACCAAATGTAATTTATAGGCTTACTCAGTATATACGATATATTTCCACTTTTGACTTCATCTGATATTCCGCCTTTTGTTACAGTAGTCCTAGTTCCTATAACTATCAACTCACCCACTATTAAATACCATACCATTTGACTTATATCATATCCTGAAATCATAGCCTTACCTGAGCCATACAAATACTGCCACAAATTCACAAAAATAAATATTATAACTAAAAAATGTATCGACCCTAACACAATATCCCATATATATTGTAGATTATTTATCAACATCATCTTTGCTACTCTAAAATACTTTTTCATTTTATGCACCTCATTTCCCATAAATCTCTGCAATAATTTCTTCAAGAGGTATATCTGATATATTTATATCCACAATCTTCTCAGTCGGCAGACAGTCGATCACATTTTTTATGCTTTGCTCTTTAGTATTCACTTCTATCTTTATATCACAGCCCTTCTGTTTTACAATCTCCATCCCGCAAACATCATCAAGATAAACCTCTTCATTAAATTTGACATCTATAAGCTTTTTATTTAGATAATTATATTTCAAATTTTTAAGCGAATCATCAAGTACTATCTGCCCATTGTTCACTATAATCACTCTCTTGCAAAGCTTCTCAATATCCCCTACATCATGGCTTGTAAAAAATACTGTTGTATTAAACTTTTTATTCAAATCCTTTATAAACTTCCTTATTTCTTGCTTTACAACAGGGTCAAGCCCTATAGTGGGCTCATCAAAGAATATTATTTCCGGCTTATGTATAAGACTCGCTGCTATCTCGCATCTCATCCTTTGCCCTAATGATAGCGTCCTAACTGGTTGGGTTATTATATCACCTAGATTTAGTACCTCAGAAAGCTCGGCTATACGCTTATCTGCTTCCTTGTCTCCTATATCATATATGCTCGCAAAAAGCTTGTAGCTATCTATCGCTGGCAGATGCATCCAAAGTTGAGACTTCTGCCCATTTACCATACCTATCCTATACGCAAGCTTCTTTCTATCCTTTTGTGGATTAAACCCTAAAACGCTTATATCCCCTGATGTAGGGAATAAAATCCCTGTAAGCATTTTTATAGTTGTAGATTTGCCTGCACCATTTGGTCCTATAAAAGCAAGCATCTCTCCTTTTTCTACACTAAAGCCTAGATTACTCACAGCATCCTTTATTCTATACTCCGGCTTAAACATAGCCTTCATACTCCCTTTAAATCCCTCTTCCTTTATTTTTGACTTAAATTGCTTGTTTAGGCTATTTACTTCTATCACATTCATGTGTTCCACGCTCCTTTTGTATTATTATATCAAATTTTTATTTTGCTGTAAGCTTTATTTTTATGAGCTGTGTTAATCGAGTGTCAGGCTTGACAATTGGACATTTAAATACACTTAACAGTAACATCGCACTTATACTATAACCTCATATATTTTCCTTTCCTCTACCTCTATCCACTTCTGTGTATAGTTCTTATCCTCCCTGAAGTCAAATACTACCATATAACCTTTGGCTATATTTTTTATCTCCAAATATTCTGCTAGCTGTTTATATCCTTTTTCTTCTCGGGGTTTGTCGTAGTATTTTTTTAGTTCTATTATATATTCTTTTTTGTTGTAGGTTATCACTATGTCAAATCTTCTGTTTGTTCTAGTTTCTGCTTCTACGTAGTAGAAGCCTGTTCCGTTTATTATTGGTTTTATAAATGCTAGGAATATCAGCCTTCCTTCTTTCTCTTTGAATTTTTCTGTTTCTTCTCTGTATTCTTCTTTGAGCAACTCTTGAAATTTGTCTAGGATTTTTACCATGTCTATGTCTCCGTCTTTTGTTATGAATTGATTTCTACTTTCGTAGTTTATCCGTACTTCTTGGTCTACTTTTTTCTTAGTTATCATGTAGTTGTATATTCTTATTTCAAATATTCTATTATGTATTACAGCTTCTTCTTTTTTCCCCTTTTTTATTATTGAGTGCATTATCGCTTTATCTGTGGTTGGATCGTCTACGTTGTAGTCCATTTCTTCTCCATATACTAGTATTTTTTCTATTAATGAATACATTTTTTTATTATTTTCTAAGTTTTTTATTATACTTTCAAATAGTGTGCTTTTTTCTTTTAATATTACATTAACCGCCTGTTCAATACCTTGAATACTCCATTTCTCTTTTAACTCTATTTCTTCATCTATTACCTTGCATATTTTGCTTACCAAAAATGGATATCCACTTGTATAGTTATATATCTCCTTTGATATCTCAGTTATATCCATTCCTGTATTTTTTTCGTTTTCATACTCAACTAGCATTGTAGCTATTTCTTCCGGATTAAATGTCATATCTACTTTAAATTCTGCTGCTATGTTCCATGGGCTGTTATATCTGTCTGATGCTATTTCCTTTGCTTCGTCTTCTGTTATTACTTTTTGTTCGTTTATTAATATCTTTAGGCTTTTTATATCGTGCACTCCTGCTAGTATTACTGATTTAAAGGTTTTTACTTTATCCCTTATTAGATATTTTTTTCTAAGAACTCCTAGAAATTTTAAAAAAACTGCGTTGTTACTTGCTTGATCTACTTCGTCTATTATTAGCACTATTTCTTTGCCCATTTCTATGCACAGCCAAGTTATATTATCACTTAATTGTTCATATGTTCTCGTTCTTGCTCCGTACTCTATCATCTTGTTATACAATTCGACATTAGTAAATTTATATATATCTGCTATTGTGTTAAATATATTACTACAAAAGGCTCCCTCATCTTCAAATAGACTTTCACCTGTACCTTCAAAGCTTGCTTTTAGTATTATGTATTTATCTAAAATATTATTTCCTATCATTGATATTGTCGTTGTTTTACCGAACTGCCTGCTTCTGTTTATTGTGAAGTATTTTCCTTGATCTATTAGTTTGGTTATACGATCTAGCTTTGCTGATATATTTACCATATAATGCATATCAGGTATGCATGCACCTGTTATATTAAATTCTTTCATACTCTCTCCCCTTTCGCTTTTATTCTATTACCAGTATACATTATCATAGCAAAAAATTCAAGCATTATTTTTATACTTGAATTTTTTGTGGTCTTTTTATTATATTATAAACATTTATTTTACCCATCTATTCTAAAATTAAATATTGACACAATTTCACTCATTTGATATACTTAAAAACATAAATAACCAGAAAGGGGAATTAACAATAGTATGGATATATCTGTTAAAGATTTATTAGATATTAACGAATGTGATGCAAAAGATATTTTTAACCATGTAGTTTATCCTTGGGATGTTTTAATCAAAATTAAAGATTTCTTGCTTTCATATTCTTTAACACTTCCAAAGGATTTTGAAAGAATTGAGGAATTTGTTTGGGTTGGTAAAGGTACAACAATTGAAAAAACTGCATTAATAAAAGGTCCTGCTATAATAGGACATAACTGTGAAATAAGGCATGCGTCATATATCAGAGAGAATGTTATTATCGGAAATAATGTTGTAGTTGGAAATTCAACAGAAATAAAAAATGCTATTCTTTTTAATAAAGTACACGTTCCTCATTATAATTATATAGGAGATTCAATATTAGGTTA
>MGOW01000071.1 GCA_001797255.1 Clostridiales bacterium GWE2_32_10 | reverse complement strand
TTTGGGTGAAATAGAAAAACTCAGTAAAGTAGCAAAACCAAACGTGGCTGTGATAACTAATATAGGCGACTCACATATTGGTAATCTTGGAAGTAGAGAAGGGATACTAGAAGCTAAAAGTGAAATACTGAAATATACTAAGAGAGATGGGATAATTGTATTAAACGGAGATGACGATTATCTTAGAAGGATTATAGATGATAGAAAGATACTATACTGTGGTTTTGGTAAAAATAACGATTGTAAAGCAGAAAGTGCAGAACTAATAAATAATGAATATATGAAAAATGTTATCAAGTATGATAATGAAAAGATAGAGATAAAGGTTAATACAGTGCTAAGCTATATAACATATCCTGTAATGATTGCTACGTCAGTAGGTAAAATATTTAATATTAGCACAACAAATATTGTATCAGGAATAGAAAGCTTTATTACTCCAAAGAGAAGATTTGATATAATAAAAACTAAAAGAAACATTACACTTATAGATGACTGTTATAATGCAAGTCTAATATCTATGAAAAGTGCTATTGAAACTATGTTAAACATGAGTAAAAATAAAAGAAAGGTAGTTATACTAGGTGATATACTAGAGCTTGGTAAATTTTCAGAAGAAAAGCACAGGGAGCTAGGAGCGTTTATTAAATCTAAAGAATTAAATATGGTGATTTTGGTAGGGCAAGAAGTAAAATATACATATGATGAGTTATTAGGGCGTAAAGATGTATATTATTTCAGCAAAAAAGAAGAAGCGTATAAATTTTTAGATGAGAATATAGAAGAGGAAGATGTAGTGTTAGTAAAGGCTTCTAATGGAAATAAATTTATAGATATTGTAGAGTATCTGAAATAAGGGGTGATATAATTTGGTTGAACGAGATGTAGAAATCCAAGTTATTGGAATTCATGATGGTCAAAATGTAGAGCTTAAGACTAAGGGAAAGTATGTAAAGAAAAATGACTCAGAGTACCTAGAATACATGGATGAAGAAAATATACGTAACCATATGAAAATAGAGCGAGATGCTATCTATCTGACAAAATATACAGAACCGCCGACGAATATGATATTTAAGGAAAAGGAAAAGTATGAATTTAACTATCAAACAGCATATGGACCTATGGAAATAGTAATGATTACGAAGGAATTAGAAACGAAGTGTGAAGGGTATAATTATGATATATATATAAAATACGATATGGCTGTTGCTGGGGAAATGATGGAGAAGGAGCTTAGGATGGTAGTTAGGTAAGGTGGGAAATTAGTTATAAAGGCAAGAAGAAATTAAAAATAAAGATCACATAGTACTAAGGATGAGATGATAAATCAAAGGCTTAAATCTATAGAGGTAAGAAAAGACTTAACTGATGAGTGGGATAGAAGCGGAGTAAAAAAGGTATTGAGTATGCAATTCTTACAGATGAGATAACCAAGGCATGGGCTTAATATATAAGATTAAAAGAAGAAATATAGTAACGGGAAAATTAAATTATTTAGAAAATTTATTTAAAAAACTTTAAAATATGCTAACATATATTACAGGATATTTTATAAAAGGGGGATTTTAACATATGAGAAATAATGATTTAAGATTAAAGCTTGATTTTAACTACATGATGGAGGATTTTTTGGAGGAACATGGGATAAAACATCAACAAGTAAATGAGATCTTGCATAAAATAGAACATGCACAAAAGAATATGGAGCTAAAAAGAAATGAAGGTAGCATGGATTTTAGAGATTTGCCATATAATCAGGATGAGGTAGTTGCGGAAATAATTAGCTTTGCAGAGGCTGCAAAGGACAGGATAGAGAACTTTGTAGTTTTAGGAATAGGTGGATCTGCACTTGGACCTATAGCGGTTCAACAGGCGATAAATCATTTGTATTATAATGAGCTTTCAAAGGAACAAAGAAAAGGATATCCAAAGCTTTATGTATTAGACAATATTGACCCAGAAAAAATAGCATCACTGCTTGATATAATAGATATAGAAAAAACTATGTTTAATGTTATTTCAAAATCAGGAAGTACAGCAGAGACAATGTCTCAGCTTATGATATTAGAAACAATGCTGATAGAGAAAGTAGGACAAGACGTAGCAAAAGATTTGATTGTGTTTACTACTGACAAGGAGAAGGGAAATCTTATAAAAATATCTAAAGAAAAAGGATATAAAAAATTTATAATACCAGCATCGGTAGGCGGAAGATTTTCACAGCTCACCCCGGTGGGATTACTACCCGCTGCTATGTGCGGTATAGATATAAAACAAATGCTTGCAGGTGCCGCTTTAATGGATGAAATGTGCAAGGAACAGGATGTATATATAAACCCTGGATATATGTACGCAATACTTCAATACATTGCCATGAAGAAAGGTGCAAATATGTGCGTTATGATGCCATATGCAGATTCATTAAAATATATGGCAGATTGGTATGCACAAATATGGGCTGAATCTATAAGCAAAAAATATAATAACCAAGGTGAGATTGTAAATGCGGGGCAAACTCCTATAAAGGCACTGGGTGTTACTGACCAACATTCACAGGTACAGCTATATACAGAGGGACCATTTGACAAGGTTATAGTTCTTATGCAGGTTGAAGAATTCAAACATACATTGGAAATACCAAAAATTTATGAAAAAATAGATAGCATTGCATTTATGGGTGGGCATACTCAAAACGAACTAATAAGAGTGGAGCAGATAGCGACAGAATATGCATTAATGAAAGCAGGAAGAATGAATATGACAATAACGCTACCGAAGGTAAATGAATATACAATAGGACAGCTGATTTATTTATTTGAAGTAGCAACTGCCTTTATGGGTGAACTGATGGAGGTAAACGCATTTGATCAGCCTGGGGTAGAGGAAGGTAAAAATGCAACGTATGCTATGTTTAATGAGCCCGGGTATGAAGATAAACGAGAAGAAATAATGGGAAGAGCAGCGAAAAAAGAAGATTATGTGATATAGAGGGTAAGAAAAACTTGGGGTAGTGATAAAGCTACAACAAGTTTTTTGTTTTGGGTATATTTATATATATAATTGAATAACATTAGAATAAATATTAAGTTATATATAATTATACATAGAGGATGTGATTTTGTGTTTAAGACGTATTCATATATTTTAAATGAGAATATAGCAGGGTATGGCTCAGGCGAAAGGAAGCCAAGCGGGTATTGTAAAATCAAATGTCTAGATGACAAAGATACAGTAGACTTAAATGTTAGAAATATAGAAACAGCGAATAATAAGTACAATTGTTACCTGATATATTTTAAAGACAAGTACTATGGTGTACATATAGGCGAAGCAAGTGTGTTAGGTGAAAATAATATAATTTTAAAAAAGGAAATTGAAGATAAGGACAAAATAAATACAGATGAACTAACAGGATTTGCAATAACTAATGAAGCAGAGGACGATAGGGCTATATTGTACGGCTATAATGATGAAGAAAATTTATGGGATGGATTTTTTGTAAAAACATATAAAGAGGAAAATGAAGAAGGTAGCGAAGAAAACATAAGGGATTTAGATTGTGAAGTAGATTATAAAGAAAATACTATGTTAGATAGCATAGTTATAGAAAATATAACAACAGAAGAAGAACAAATTGAATTCAATGAGGAGGAATATAGAAAAATACATATGGATGATTTGATACATATGGATAAATTTAAATGGAGTATATATAATAATATTTTAATGTACATTAGCTATAAAAAGTATGGTTTTGTCCTTTATAAAGATGATTTAGATAACTCTACGATAGCAATACCTATAGAGGAAAATTATATAAGGGCAGTTAGAGATAGGTATACATATATAAAAGCTAAAAATAAAAATTATGATGGATATATTATATTAGAGTGGTAATAAATTGTGTTGTTGCTATTAAGGTGGGGCCATAAAAAGACTTTCATGCTTTTATTTAAGGATGAAAGTCTTTTTATTTTAATTTTAGGCAGATAAGTAGTTAGGGATGAAATATAAATATGATATTGACGGTGGGGCTAAAGGTATGGTAGAATATATTTAATACAAGAATAAATGAAATGGGAGTCGGGACTATGAATAAATCGAGGCAGAACAAATTTAATAGAAGTGAACTAAAAACCGATGAGTTTATACTGATATTTCCTAATGAAAATCAATTAGAGATGTACAGTATTCTAAAGGATGGAAATGTGCTTATAACGGTATTTCTAAAGAAAGCATGGGGGACGTGGAATATAGGAGGCTGGCTTTTAGTAGAGGAGGGTAAGGATATATCATTAGAAAATAGTACTAGACTTGCAGCAGGGAGCACTGATTGGGAATATGTTTTTAGAGTAAAAAGGGATACTGATACTGATTATATTTTTTCAGGAGGAAACCATGGGAATGAAGTCCTGAAATCTATTCAATTTATAGATGCAGATAGTGACTCTGAAGTAAAAATTGAAGTTGGACATATGACAAAGATTAAGAAACTCAATATAGTTGAGTATACCTCTTTACTTATACCACAGGAAGGTAGCGTTTATGCTAAAGTAAAGCGGAATTATGTAATAGAACCCTCTAAAATATCGCTAGATACAGGCTTTGAATTTACCTCTGATATTTTTATGGGAACCTCATATGTATGTATGTTTCCGGTTTCTAAAGAATATGGTAGGTACATAAATTTGGGCGATAACAATGAACATTATGAGACTCCTAAATATGGAGAAACGTTAACCAAAGAAGATTTTGAAAATTTTTATGGCATGAAAAAGGCACTAAGTGCCACTATATGGGGTGGTATAAATCCTAATTATAAATTTAAGGTATCAATAAAAAATCCAGAAATGGTAGATAATTTTCAAAACAAACTAAAGACCTTTTACTGGGACTTAAACGAAAGTACAAATAAGCTATATTTTTCAAAATATGATAGTGAAGATGATAAAAAAATAGATGCAGGGACTATATGGCATAATAGTGCAGAATGGGAGTTTGAGTTTTAGCGATAAAACATAAGGTAAGGTTTTGTATTTATAATATTAATTTTAGCAGGTATTTATAAGTTGATTAAAAACATATAAAAGCAATATATGAGGAGGCATTGATATAAGTGATACAATAGAGGAAGTAATAGAAAAAATAGATAGGCTTAGTTCTATAGAAAAAAATATAAATTTTACAATGCAGTAAACTTTGTAACTATATACAAAATTTGTAAAAAATGTTGACAGATGTAAAAAAATAATGTATAATTAGGATTAATAATTAAAAACTCGTTATACAGGAGGAAAAAATATTATGAATATGAGTTTAAAGACAGAAACAGAGGTAGAGGAATCGTTAGTGTATAGAGATTTGGTGAATTCAGGTGCAAAATTAGTAGAATGCTCTGAAAGAGAGGCAAAGTTTGAGACTAAAGATGGTGGAATAACATTAGTTATTTTCTACAATGATGACTCGACTGATGTAATTGAAAAAAAAGCTGACAAGCTTATCTGGTATACATCAAATGGAATTCATTGTGTTCAATCTAAAGAATTGCAAGGAGCTAATATTGAGAATTTAGATTTATATTCGTTTGACACTTTTTGCTTAGATTATATTTTTAATAATAAAAAAGGGGAGAAGATACTAGTAGAGAAATCTGTTAATATAAAAGAATTAGATAAAGATACTTTGGGTGTGAAAATGTGTAATGGACAGGAAGAAATATCAATTACTATTGATACTTTTCCAGTTATGCATATGAGGAAGCCTGAGAAGTTGTTAGAAAGAATGCAAGGTTGTTCAAATATATATTTTAAAGAAAGTTTTTTCGGAAGAATTTTCAAGATGAAAAAAAAGGTAGATCTAGAGAAAATTCTACATCTATATCAAGTAAATAGATTTGCAAATAATATGCTAGATTTGATTAATATTGCTGAATCTATAAATTTAAATGCTATTTTTGAGACTATTGGTAAAAGTATAACTTATGATTTTGGGTGTTTAAACGATTGCATAGGTATGAATTTAACTGTGGATAAAGTTAATGTTGAATTAGAAAGTGCTAATATTACCTATAAGAAGGATAGTTTACTTGGTAGTATAATCGAAATTAAAGAGAGTACTTCTTCATCACAAAGGAGGGTTACTCCTGATATAGCGGATGTTTATGTGGAAGATGGTAAACCTATAATTGTCAAAAAATCTGTAGATAACATAATGAATAATATGATAAAAGGAGATACTCAGGGAAAATCAAAAACAGTAACATGCAAATTGGAAAATGATTTAGGAACAGTACAAGAGTAATCTTTTACGAGAATATAGAGTATAGAATAATTATGCAATAAGAGGCAGTATAATATAATATACAGCATACAGTACGAGTGTATATAAGGCGAAAGTCGAGCTATGCAGGCACGGAGTGTTACACTTATTTAGGATAAAAAACTCAAGCAAGGAGTCATGGAAATGCCAACGATTCTTGTGCTTGAATTTTTTGTTTACATGTGAAGGATTGTTTGATATAATTGAAAATAAAGAGGAGCGAATACAAAATGAAAAAGTATATTGATAAAACTTATTTAAGAGGAGTAGAGGATCATGACTTTAAGGTTATTAGAGATTATGAGCTAGATTGCTATATCTCATTTAAGAGAATAAATAAAATAGATGAATCATATTTTATTGAGCGTGATGGGGTAGATATATGCTTGCTAGCTGATGGATACTACATTATAGAATATATCCCGATAGGCGAGAATTATACTGTAAGAACATTTCTAGACAAGGATGAGGAAGTAATAGAGTGGTACATAGACATAACTGGAGAAAATGGGATTAATCAAGATGGGATACCATATTATGATGATTTATATTTGGACATAATAATTTTTAAAGGAAAGGTAGAACTACTTGATGAAGAGGAATTAAAGGAAGCTTTTGATGAGGGAAAAATAACAGAAGATTCATTTAATCTTGCTTATAAGGTTGCAAATGAATTAAAAAGGCAGATTGAGGTTAAGGAAAATACGTTTGTTAATAGAGGGAATAAGGATTTGAAAAAGGTACTTGAGTTGTAAAATTCCTTTGACACATTTCCAATATTATGTTATTATATACAAAATAAAATGCAAAGAAGAGAATTAGTAAAAGTATGAAAACTTGCAGAGAGCTGTTGCCTGGTGAAAAACAGTAGTTAGTATTACTTTGAACCTACCTTGGAGTGGATTGTAAAAAACAATACGTATACCTGCGTTAAAGGAACATAGAGG
>MGOW01000070.1:3056-6835 GCA_001797255.1 Clostridiales bacterium GWE2_32_10 | reverse complement strand
GAAATACCCTACAGCAATACATATGTGGCCTAATGATATTGACTATGTATTATGTATAGATGAAAATATGGAGCAAGGGAATACACCTTTTATTGGTTCTATTACATTAACAGGTGTAGTTATTGATAAAATAAGTTATAAAAACTTAAAAGAAGATTTTGATAAAATAAAGAAAAAATATTGGCAAAACGGGCGATATAAGAAAAATATAAAAGGAATGGATGCATACATAAAAGTAGTTTTTCATTCTCGAGAAATAAGAAGAAAACAAGCACCGTTTAATATTACAAATTATGATGATTTTATTATGGAAATTACAAATGTAATGAAAAAATCAAAATATAAGATATGTTATGATTATATATATAATGAAACATTAGATGATATTAAGAAAATAGATGAAATTTATATTAAAGGATTAGATTGTATAGTAAAGATCTTTTTTAAGAATATTAGGTTAAAAAGTAAAAAAGCAATAATACTCATAGAATCAAGAGATCGGCAACAAGATTTGAATAATCATAAGTATCTAACTGGTTTAGTAGGTGAGTATGGTGAAATTATTAAGGGAATATATTTTAATTCTAAAGTGTCTGATATAACAAGAGAAGCTATAACGGGTATAGAACTTGCAGATTTAGTATCTTTTCCTATTCATGCTCAACATAGGATTAGAAGGGATTACTCTGTAATAAAAGACAAAATAATAAAATAAAAAAAAGACCGGAAAGCCTCCGATCGGAAAGGAATTATAATTCCTTAATATAATTATATATTAAATGTTACTGTTTGTCAACTGTAGTTTACACAAAATATGAAAAAGAAATTATACAAATTGTTACTAAATGTTTATATTAAAGGAGAAACCATATGATAAATCGAATAAAATGGCTTGTAGATTTGCTAAATAAAGCTTCATATGCATATTATCAAGAATCTAAAGAGATAATGCCAAATTTTGAATATGACAAATTATATGATGAGCTTCTAGAATTGGAAAAACAGACCGGTATAGTTTTGGCGGATAGCCCTACTCAGAGAGTTGAGTATGATGTTGTTAGTAGCCTTCCAAAGGTACAACACAAAACTAGGATGCTTTCTTTGAACAAAACAAAGGAAGTATCTGATTTAGTTGAGTGGCTAGGGGACCAAGAAGGGCTTATTTCTTGGAAGCTAGATGGACTTACGATAATACTCACATACGAAAACGGTGAACTTATACAGGCAGTTACTCGTGGAAATGGTGATATAGGGGAAGTGGTGACCAATAATGCTAAGGTCTTTAAAAACGTACCACGAAAAATATCATATACAGGTCGGCTTGTAGTACGAGGCGAGGCTATTATTAAATATTCAGATTTTGAGAAAATAAACGAAAAGCTAAGTCCAGAGGAACAGTATAAAAATCCTAGAAATCTTTGTAGCGGGAGTGTTAGGCAGCTAAAGAATGAGATTACCGCAAAAAGAAATGTAAATTTCTATGTATTTGGACTTATAGAAGCAGAAAATATAGACTTTCAGGACAAAAAGTCTAATCAGTATGAATGGCTGAAGGAACAAGGCTTTCAAGTTATCGAATACTATAGGGTTAATCAAAGTAATATAGGAGAACGGGTGGATTACTTTAGAGAAAGTATAGAAAAAAATGATTTACCCTCTGATGGTTTGGTGCTTACATTCGATAGAATATCCTATGCGAATTCTTTAGGCGAGACTGCAAAGTTCCCAAGACACTCCATAGCATTTAAATGGTCTGATGAAATAAAAGAAAGTAAGATAATAGATATTATCTGGAACACCTCGAGAACTGGACTTGTTAACCCTGTAGCGGTTTTTGAGCCCGTAGAAATAGAAGGAACTACAGTAAAACAGGCAAGTCTGCATAATGTAAGTATATTAGAAGACCTAGAAATTGGTATAGGTGATATTGTAGAGGTATATAAGGCAAACATGATAATACCACAAATAGCCGAAAATCTTACGAGAAGTAACAACTACATCCTGCCCGTAAGCTGCAATGCTTGTGGAGCTGAGCTCGAAATACAAAAGGTATATGACACCAAGGTTCTCTACTGCACAAACCCTACTTGCAGTGCAAAAATACTAAAATCTCTAGTGCATTATGTTTCAAGAGATGCAGCCAACATAGAGGGACTATCAGAAGCCACACTAGAAAAACTCATTGAGAAAGAGATAATAAAGGATGTAGCTGACATATATAAGCTAGCAGATTATAAAGAGACGATAACAAAAATGGAGGGGCTTGGCGAAAGGTCTTATGATAACCTAATAAAATCAATAGACAAATCTAAACATATAAAGCTTGCTAACTTTATAAACTCACTAGGGATAAGTAATATAGGGCTTTCAATGGCTAAAAATTTATGTAAGCAATATAAAAGTGATATTTCAAAAATAATGAATGCGACAATAGAGGAGTTAATAGCTATAAATGGTTTTGGAGAAAAAATAGCCGAAGCTATAGTTGTATATTTTGAGAATGATAAAAACAGAGAAAAAGTATATGAAATATTGCAATACTTAGACCTAGAAAAAGAAGAAGAACAAGGAGAACATAGATTAGATGGTTTGAATTTTGTAATTACTGGGGATGTAGAAAGATTTGAAAACAGGGGAGAACTTAAAGATTTTATAGAAAAAAACGGTGGGAGGGTGACAACAAGTGTTACGAGTAAGACGAGCTATCTTATAAACAATGATGTGGATTCCAACTCAACTAAGAATAAGACAGCAAAAAAAATGGGTGTGAAGATAATAAATGAGGATGAGTTTATGGAAAAAATTGGGTAAATGGAGGAATTTTATATGAACACAAAAAAGCCAGAGCTACTCTCCCCAGCAGGAGACTTGAAATCCCTAAAAGCGGCAGTGAATGCCGGGGCGGATTCGATATATATAGGTGGGAAAATGTACAGTGCACGGGCGAGTGCATCTAATTTTGATTTGGATGAAATAAAGGAAGCACTTGACTATTGCTTGCTGCGGGGTGTAAAACTATTTGTTACAGTAAATACCCTATATAAGCAAAATGAGATAGGCGAGGTTGTAAAATTTATAGCGAAGCTATATGAAATGGGCGTTACTGCTTTGATTGTACAAGATATAGGTTTATCAAGGATTATCAAAGAAAGCTTTCCTGACATTAAACTACATGCAAGTACTCAAATGACTGCACATAGCTTAGATGATGTAAAATTTTTAGAAAGACTGAGTTTTGATAGAATAGTTTTAAGCAGAGAGTTATCACTTGCAGAAATAAAAGAGATAAAGGAAAATACTAATGTACAAATAGAAACATTTATACACGGTGCCTTGTGTATTAGCTACTCTGGAGCGTGTCTTATGAGTAGCATGATAGGTGGCAGGAGCGGAAATAGAGGAAGATGTGCACAGCCTTGTAGACGAAGGTACGAGCTTGAATGTGATGGAGCGAGGATAGAAAATAAAGATAAGTATATATTAAGCTTGAAGGATATATGTACGGTTGATATTGTAGGGGAGCTTATAGAAGCAGGCATTGATTCATTTAAGATAGAGGGGCGAATGAAAAAGCCTGAGTATGTAGCAGGGGTTACAGCGGTATATCGGAAGTATATAGATAGTGCACCCTCACCCCTGACCCCTCCCCCACATCAGGGGAGGGGAACAAAAGCCCCTCTCCCGAAGTGGGAGAGGGGTTGGGGTGAGGGTACCGACAAGCAAACTCTAGCCCAGCTATTCAATAGAGGTAATTTCTCAGAAGGCTACTACCATACAAC
>MGOW01000070.1:1057-3048 GCA_001797255.1 Clostridiales bacterium GWE2_32_10 | reverse complement strand
AGGACATGATGAGTATGAAAAGCCCCAAAAATCAAGGCGTGCTTATAGGAGAGATCATCGGATATGAAGCAAAAAATAAAGACTGTATTATAAAAGCCAAGCTTGATCTAGCCAAAGGTGATGGTATTGTTATATCAACAAGAAATGGCGACGAAGTAAATAGAACACTAGCACAGCCTGTATTAGCCAATACTACATTTAAACAATATTTAGAAGATAAAGTTGATATAGGAAGCAAGGTTTATAGAATATATGATGCAAAACTTGAAAATGATTTGAAAGCATTTTATGAAAAGGATACAAAAAAGCACAAAATAAACATGAAGGCAGAATTAAGGAGAAATGAGCAACTAAAATTAACAATATATGATAAAGAAAATATTGTATCAGTGAATGGTGATATAGTCGAGGTTGCCACAAATAATCCGACTAGCGAGGAAAAAATAAAGGAGCAGCTATCTAAAATAGGAAACACACCTTTTGAAATAGAAGATATATCTATAGAATCACACCTAAATATTTACATAAACATATCAAAGATAAATGAAGCAAGGCGAACTGCGATAGCTTTATTTACTGAGAAAATATTGAGTACATATAGAAGAGAAGCACAAAAGTATATTTCAGATAATATAAGTGAAGTCAAAAGGTTTGAGTGTGAGAAAAAGATAACAGTACTAGTAAAAAATTTAACGCAATTTCTTGCAGCTATTGAAAGCCAGGCAGCTAGAATATATGTAGATATATTTGAATTTAATGATGATATGGAGAGTATGATAGAAAATGCTCATGAAAAAGGAATACAGGTATTTGTAGCTTTGCCATATATATTAAGGTCTAAAAATAAAGAGAAAGTATATAAAAAAATATTTAAAAAATTAGAAAATACGGATATAGATGGATATTTGGTTAGAACCTACAGTGAATACGACATTATTAAGGCAAGCAAAAAGAAAAAGGTTATAGATTACACGCTAAATTTGTATAACAATAATGCGATAAGCTTTTGGCTAAATCAAGGAATAGAGAATATTACAATATCGCCAGAGTTAAATGTAACAGAAATAGCGGAGCTTACAGAGGGACAAGAAATAATAGTATATGGCAAGTTACCAGTGATGTTTATAGAGCAATGCATTGTAAAAAATTTAAAAGGTGACATTGCATGTAGTGAAAAAGGGAAAAAGTATTATTTGAAAGATGAATTAAATATAAACTTTGAACTAGAAAGAGAGTGCAATTTATGTCTAAATGTACTATACAATAGCGAAAATATTTATGCACTTGCAAATGCAAATAAAATATCAAAATTAGGCGTAAAATATTATAGAGTAAATTTAAAAGACGAGGATTATGAAACTACTAAAAATATATTACGGATACATAAAGAAGCATTGGTAAATAGAGGTAAGTCGAAAGAAATCAGTGAACATGTAGAAAAGATGAAGAATATTGGATATACACGAGGGCATTATTTTAGAGGTGTGGAGTAAATAAAGCCCTTTTTTTATACAAAAATTAATTTGCAAATCACAATATCTATTGACAAAATGGCACAAAAAAAGTACAATATAAAATGTCAATACAATTAATATTAAAGAGCGGAATAAAGAATAAAAATAAAAAATAAATATAATATGGAAGGTGGTGCTAGTATGAATAAAAAAATACTACCAATAGGAATAGATAGTTTTAAAAAGTTGAGAGAAAAGGATTGCTATTTTATAGATAAATCAGAGCTTATATCCGATATATTGACAAGGGAAATCATGCTAATAACCCGCCCAAGAAGATTTGGAAAAACACTAAGTCTAGACATGATGAGATACTTCTTTGACAACGGAGTAAGTACATGTGATGATTTTGAAAGTAGACTAGAGGGTAAAATACAGGCAGACAATAAATATTTATTTAACGAACTAAAAATATCAAAAGATACAGAAGCAATGAAGCATCAAGGAAAATATCCAGTAATATTTATATCATTTAAA
>MGOW01000070.1:0-1019 GCA_001797255.1 Clostridiales bacterium GWE2_32_10 | reverse complement strand
TATAGTAAGGATGATTAAAAATGTATATGAAAGTAATATATATTTGAAAAAAGTTATGGTAGATACAGAACAGGAAGTATTTGACGGATTACAAAAAGGTATAGCAGATAAAGTGGATTTAGAACAATCATTAAAAGACCTGATGAAATATTTCTATAGATATTTCAAACAAAAAACCATAATAATAATAGATGAATACGACCAACCGATAATATCGGGATATTGCAACGGATACTATACAGAAGTAGTAGAGGTAATAAGAAACATGCTATCAGCAGCCCTGAAAACAAACGACTACCTAGAAAAAGGAATACTAACAGGAGTAACAAGAGTAGCAAAAGAAAGTATATTCAGTGGACTAAACAACCTAAAGGTGGATAGTGTAATAGTACCATTAAACTCAGATAAATTTGGATTTACAAAAGACGAAGTAAAGGAACTACTAAAATATTATGAAAAAGAGGATAGCTATGAGGAAGTAAAAGCATGGTATAATGGATATAAATTTAACAAAGAAAAAATATATAATCCATGGAGTATACTAAACTATGTATCAGATCCAGACAATAGGCTAATAAGCTATTGGGTAAACACAGGAAGCGACGAAATGATAAGAACAATGTTAAAAGACAATTTCGACAAAACAATAACAACCCTAAACGAAATAATACAAGGAAACGAGACAACAAGAGAAATAGACGAAGCAGTAAACTACAAAAACATAAACGTAGACGACATCTGGAGCATAATGCTACACAGTGGCTACCTAACAGTAAGCAACCCAGAAATAATAGGCAGAGACCCAGACGGAGATGGAATAATAAGAGTAAACCTAGAAATTCCAAACATAGAAATAAGAAGCACCTACGACAGTATAGTAAGTACATGGATGTCAGAGGTAGTAGGAACAAATGTAGTAGAAGACATGTTAAAAGAACTAACAGAAGGAAAAGTAGAAGAATTTGCAAAAAGATTCAAAAAAGTAGTATTAGAATCAATGAGCACGTACGATCCACAAG
>MGOW01000069.1 GCA_001797255.1 Clostridiales bacterium GWE2_32_10 | reverse complement strand
AGTGAAAAAAATTTACTTATTATTAGTATTGTATTGTTATTTACTTCTTTTATAGTATATTTTGATAAGGGATTTAAATTAAATATACTATTTTTTATTATTTTAATTATGACATTACTAATACCTAATCCTGCATTTCTTGTATATGGGAAAACGGATTTAAAAGATATTGATACTGAATACAGCAGAATATGGATATATCCTACGTATTATGAGAATAAGGAAGTAAAAGTCTTTCAAACTGGAAATGAGTATAGTTCAGCAATGTATTTAAATAATGATGAGTTGGTTTTTGAATATACAAAATATTATGATTTAGCTGAACATTTTAATACAGGTTTTAATAAAGCTTTAATGTTAGGTGGAGCTGCATATTCTTATCCTAAATATTATTTAAATAAATATACTAATGCAACGATAGATGTTGCAGAGATAGATTCTAGAGTTACTGATATTGCTAAAAGTGAATTTAGATTAAAAAATAATCCTAGACTTAGAATCTTTCATGAAGATGGAAGAATATTTTTAAATAAGACTAAAAATAAATATGATGTTATTTATGGAGATGCTTTTAGATCAAAATCTGTACCTTATCAACTAACTACAAAAGATGCTGTAGAAAAAATGTATAATGTATTAAATGATAACGGAGTAGTAGTGATTAATATAATATCATCAATTGAAGGTGATAAAGGTAAATTTTTTAGGGGTGAATATAAAACCTATAAAAATATTTTCCCACAAGTATATGTATTTCCTGTAGAAGGTATAAAGAATGGAGAAGAAATTCAAAATATAATGTTAGTGGCATTGAAATCGAAGGATAAACCTTCGTTTGAGAGTACAGATTCAGAATTAAACGAATATTTAGCACATTTATGGAAGGAAGAGATACCGAATGATATACCAATATTGACAGATGATTATTCGCCAGTTGAGTATTATACAATGGGAATTAGGTAGAATCAAAAAATAAAAAATTAGGGTTTCCTAATTTTTTTATTTTTTTTGTAAATTATTATTGAATTTAAAAGAAAAATGATGTAAAATAAGAGTAACGATAAATTAAAATAAATTTAATATTATAAATTGTATTTGGGGGTGTTTTAGATGAGGATGTTTGGAGTTCCTTTTGATATGGAAGAAGAGGATAAATTGATAGGTGGATATTTATCTCTTAGGCAAGCAGGATGGCTTTCTATAGCTTTGATTGTTGCTATAGTTGAGTTTGTTGTAGATATGAGTTGGTTAACTAACTTTAATATATTTATTGTAATATTGAAAGTTGTAATTCTTTTAATAGCTCTTGCTATATCTGCATTTTTAGCTTTTGGCTCCATGGATAGTATGAATTCAGATTCATATGTTTTTAAAATGACGAGATTTAAATTGAGGAAAAAAGTAATAAAGTATAACGATAAATAAAGATTAATATAACTAAGCGGAGGTGTTTTATATGGGAAATATAAGTAATATTATCACAATGGTTATGGTTTTTGCATCGATAGCATCAGGTATAGGATTTTGGTTAGTTTATCGAAAGCAGTCAGGTGCTGGAGTAAATATTAGTATAGGTAAATTTGATTTAAATCCTAATGCTGGTGAAAATGTAAGGGACATAAAAAAAGAAGAGGTAGAGAGAAGTAAGTTGCAGGAATACTTAGAAATAGAGGATATAGAGAACTCTATAATAAAGCTAAAGAGAGGTAATGGACTTAGAATAATTCTTTCGATATCTTCTCCAGACTTTGCACTGCTAAACGATGACGAAAAAAACATTTTTGAAAATTCATTAGTAGAGCTAGGACTTGCTTTGAATTTTTCAATCCAATTTTTTACTACTTCTACAAAGGTTGATACTAAAGTTTCAGCAGAGAAGGCACTTGCCGTTACTAAGGATATAGATGATGCAATAGATCAAAAGCTTAAGGATTATTCTTTGAGTTTATATGAAAGATTACTAGAATTAGAAAATTCAAGGCATGTATATGTTAGAAAAAGCTATTGCGTTATTGGTATAGATGGCGTGGTTGATAAGAAACGAGCATTATCAGAGCTTAGAAATAGAGTAGGAACAGTAATGGGTGCATTATCAATGGCTAAAATGAGGGTAAATGTTCTTGAAAAAGAGAAAATAGCTCAATTATTTGCTAATGTGTTAAACAAAGGCTCTAATATTTCAATAGAGCATATGTTAGAAAATGATGTGTTTAGTACATATAGTGTAGGCGAAAAATTAGAAAATAGTAATAAATAAAAAGGCTTTTCTATCATTAAGTTACATAGGAAACAAAATAATATGGAGGTGTGACGTATGGCAATAGAGAATGTAAAGAAAAAGAAAAAAGAAAAAGAAGTGGCTCAAAAGGATGAAAGAAGCTTTATGCCTAGAAGGGATATTATAGATTTGTTTTTGCCTGATGCTTTTGAGGAAGGTAAAGATTATGTATATACTGGTCCAGGCAAATATGCCAGAGTATATGTTATAGATAAATACCCTAGGAAAATGCATGTAGGGATTTTAAATGATTTATTTGAAATAGATAATATAAGTGTAAGTACTTATATAGAAAATGTACCAGACGCACAGGTTGTAAAAAAGCTTACAAGTAAATTAGTTTCATATCAGTCAAATATGTATATGAAGCTAAAAAGAGGTAATATGATAGATTATGGTTCACAACAAGCAGTTGCAGACCTTGATGCTATGAGAGAGGCAGTTCAAACTAATAGAGATAGGATGAGTTATGTACAGATACTTATTACTTTATGGGGAAAAAATATGGAAGAGCTAGACCAAAAAGGGGAATGGTTAGAGGATATATGTGCTAGAAAGGGTATGAGACCTAGAGTATGTATATATGACCAGGCTAAAGCATACATTACATCACTTCCTTATAAGAACATAAAGTATATGGATAATATGAGAAATGCAGTTACAGGAGTAGTTGCAAGTCTAGTGCCTATTGGTAATACAGAAATGTCACATCCTGGAGGGATATATCTAGGGAATAACCTTTATACAAATTCACCAGTATTTTTTGATAGCTTTATAGGTCCACCACTACTTACTAATCCGATGATGGCTATATTTGGTATGGCTGGAGCTGGTAAATCTGTTACAATGAAGACTATAGCAGCTCGCGCAGCAGCTTCTGGTGAGTGGATTATAATACTTGACCCAGAAAACGAGTATGAAAATCTTATAAAGCATCTTGGAGGACAATATTTCGAAATAAAATCTGGGGAGTTTTCTGGTATCAATCCTTTTGAGCTTGATATTGAAGATGGGGATAAAGGACAAGAGGTAAATATATATAGTAAGTTATCAGAGATAAGAGAATTGATTTCGATGTTTTGTGAGAAGTTTAGAGAGGAACCATTAAGAGGTCAAGAAATATCTATAGTTGAAGAGGTTATAAACACACTGTATACAAGAAAAGGTATAACAAGAGATCCAGAGTCTTTATATAGAGAAGTTAGGGAAGAATTACACGGAAAGTTTTTTACAGGTAAGGTAAAAAAAGAAATGCCCACACTTTCAGAAATGAGAGTAGAATTAAATAATTATGAGCCTACTAAGGGACTCGCTGAAATGATGAAGATATTAGTTGACGGAAGGTCGCTATCTATGTTTGATGGACAAACTAAAATCGATTTAAGAAAACGTATCATAGGTATAAATTTAAAACATTTGACAGACGAATTTATGAAATTCTTTGCCGTTGTTAATGTAATGTCATGGATTTGGAGTAGATTTTCTAACTGGAAGTTTAAAGCAATGCATAAACGTGTTATCGTCGATGAAGGTTGGTTGTTTGCAAAATATCCTCACGCTGCAGTTTTCTTAGAGTCGATAGCAAGACGTGGACGTAAGTATAGAATATCGCTACTTATAGCTTCACAGCAAGTAAATGAATTTTTATCATCAGAGTCGGGGAAAGCTGTTATAAACCAATGTGCGACTAAGTTTATTATGAAACAAGATGCGAATGTGGCAAGAGAGGTAGCTCAGTATCTTGTGTTATCAGAAGCATGTAAGGAAATGATATCATCGTTTGGGCAAGGTGAAGGTTTGCTTATGACTGATACGGATTTGGTTGTTATGAAGATGATACCTTTTGACTTCGAGTGGGATTATGTAACGACTTGATGGGGAGTTATTTTATATATTGACAAAATATGTAAAATAGTGTATAATTTTAGTATGGAATTGCGGGTAGTTTAATTTGGAGAACGGCGGTGATGGGGTTATGATGAAGAAGATGGGAAAGATGAAAAAAATATTAGTAGTGTGTGTTATATTTGTTATTGGAATGGGGATGACTCTTAATTATTCGTTGGCTTTAGATACTCTGCCAGTTATAACGGGTACAAGTACTGGAACGTATCAGAAATTAAATGATGAGAAATCTGTTATATTAAGATTAAGTACTTGTACGGATTCATCAACTTCTTGTTTACCTAACTATTTAAGTAATGGAATAGAATATGGTGTAACTGAGAAAATTCCTTTTGAGTATCTTAAAAAATTTATAGATGAAAATAACAGTGGAATTATATTTTTTGAGGGTGAATTTGCGAAAATAACAGATTCAGAACTTGCGAGCTTTACAACAGTAGAGCAAATAAGAGATGAAATAAATTCTGAATATTCAGGTGAAAAAGATGCAAAATATGGAATTCTAAGGGATTATATAAAAAGTAATTCTCATTATTCAGCTATTAGTCTTGGAAATTATGCTAAAGAAGACATTACTATTAATCAAAATGATATGGCGGTTAGTTATAAAGAGAAAGTATTTACACTAAGTGAAGTAGGTAGGGATAAGACGCAGCTCAGTGATTTAGCTGGAAATGTAATAAAGGTTACATTTACGGTGGATGATACTACTGGTGCTATAACTGGAGCGGTTGCTAATATATATGCGGGAAATGTTAGTGATGAAGATAAAGTTGGAGAATCAATAACATTAGGCAGTGATCCAAATGAATTGATTTATATTACATATAGTGATAATAATACAAAATATTCAATACATTTTCAAGACAGAGAGTTTAGATCTATTTTTATTACAGGTTATATGCTTATGGATGGTGTTACATGGAAACAAGATTATACTCCTGAGTATGGCACAAACTATGCACCTACTGTTCAATATAGTGATTATACAACACTATCGGCAGTACAAGCTGACGATAGTTTAGCTAATTTAGAACTCGGTAATGGGTATAAGGCTTATTTATTGGATAATGAGATTATAAAAGTAACAGGTCCAAATAATTTTTTAGAGTATGTAGGGTATAATAAAAGATACGATTTACATGTCAGTGTAGGAATTAATAATTTAGATAATTTAAATGTTTATTATAATAAGGGTTCTAAGATAAGTGACGGAGACCAAAGTAATTTTAGAGAACTTGAGAATGTAAATGACCGTATATATGGAATTTTTGCTGTGTCGGATGGAACAACTCCAGATGATAATGATTTAGAAGATAATATTAATAGTAGAAAAGTAAATATAGAAATTCATATACATAATACAAGTAACGGGGAAGGTACAGAAGGAAGCCCTTTAGAGACAAAAGAAACTACATCGAAAGATACACTAAAAGATGAATTAATAGTTACAATTCCCTTATCACAGCTATTAAACAATTATAAACAATCTACAGGTACATATACAGCTACAAGTACTGACTGGAAAGTTGACCGTAAAGACGTATCAGAGGCTAATACAATAAAATTAAACGAATGGATACAAGACATGGCTATGCCTGCCCTAGCTTTTCTTGTATTAATAGCTATATTATTTATAGGATTTAGAGCTATAGGTAGTGCAACGAAAGATAATCCACAAGAACGTGTAAAAATAATGGAGGGATTTAAAAATATTCTTATCGGAGTTTTTATAGTAGGCTTTGCACTTACTATAGTTAATTTGGCATATGTAGAATTAAATAATGCATTAACTACGATTACTAGTTCGTATACACCAGGTGATATAGATGATGCCAGTGTAGATACTGGATCTTCTACTGTATGGTATTTATTTTCAGGATTTGCAAAAGTTATAATTGCAGGGATAAGAGGTATTTTCCATTGGATACCTGGGTTTACTTCTATAGAAGAATTAATAACATTAAAAGATTTTGGAGATAATATAAATTTGAGTGATATAAATAAATATCTTGCACCGTTTGATGGAGCTGGGAAATTAGACGCATATACTGCAGGATATATAGCTTGTGCTGCTATATCAGTTCCGCTTATGTTTATTGCAGTGTTAAAAACTGGATTTTCCTATGTTATACATTCTTCTAATTATAATCAAATAACTCAGATAAAAGATGATTTTAGAAGATTTTTTGTAGCATTAGTTTTTGTAGCTGTTGGACCTTTTGTTTTCCAAGGAATATTAATAGCCTTTAATATGGCTACCATGCTACTGCCATTTCAGTATGAATTTAGTATAGCAGATCAGTTTGACACGGGAAATGCAGTAGCGGATATAATAGGTGGGCTTTACCTATTGTATATAGAACTAACTATAGTATTTATATTTCTAGTCAGGGAGGTAATGCTGACCGTAATGTATATCATAACTCCTATAGTAATATTTGTATGGGCTATAAGTAGAAATGCAGAGCTTATAAAAGTATGGTGGGGTGAACTTCTTACAAATGCAGCAACCCAATTTATATATGCTTTAGTTTTTTTTGTAGCAACTATAGGCTTAGGGAAAATGACAACCGATCATTGGCTTTTATATTTAGTATGGATGACAATGGTAATAAAACTTGCTAAGGCACTTAAAAACTCATTACAAGGAGGATTCTTCAAATCATTGTCTGGTATAGACGAGGAAGGTATGGCAAGTCCACTTGCTAGTATGACTAAAGGTCGCTATAATTCAGTTAAAGGGCTTGCAGATGAAAAAGTTAGTGGTACACTAGATAAAGGATTTGCTAAATTTAACCCAACTAATAAAAATACATTTGTTAGGGGATTGGAAGGTGTACGAGGCGGATATAATATTATGAAAACAGGAACAAATGATCCTAAAAAGTTTGCTGCAGGAAGGATTAAAGCGGAACAAGAAAAGAAAAAGCTAGATGCTAAGGCTGATGCTATTGATAAAATAAATAGTTCTTCGCATATATAATAAGAAATATTTAAATAACTATACAACAAGAAAAAATTTTTTCTAGTTGTATTCCTTAAAAAAAAGAGGGTGACAAAAATGTCAGTTACATCTGAACAGAAAAAAGGTAAAGAAATACATAAAGTTGATAAATTAAAAGTAGGGGAAGATAAATTTAGAAATGGATTTAAGAAAGGTCAGAAACCACCTACAAAGACTGCATATACAGATGATAGAGCACCTGTTGGTATGGCAATAAACGAAGATAGGATAGATACTATTGATACTGGAGCTTCTATAGTTGATTTTAAACAGGCAAACAGACCTATAATTAGGCAGGGAAGTATTGGAAATACAGGGGATAATAAAGGTGAAAGTAGTAGTGGAGGAAAAGGCTTATATGGTGATAAAAAGGTAGAAAGTAGTACTAAAGAACAAACAATAAGAAGTAAAGCTTATGATGCCCAGGATAATATAATAGATACATCACAAGGTAATGCAGGAATATATGGGGGGAGTACTACTGATAAAGTAGGAGCATTTAATAGTTCTCAAGATGGACCAGTTGAGTACGGAGATGTAAGTTCGGGAAGTGTTATGAAAAATCTTGTAGAGACTGAAATAGTAAAACAAAAAATTAAAAATGAAAATGAAAACAAAAATAAATTAGATGTGAAAAATAAATTAGATGTGACAATTCAAAATAAACCTAGAATTTCTACTAATAATACAGAAGAATTGAGCTATAATGAGAAACCAAAAAGTTTAGGTTATAACGAAGATTCTAATAAGGAATTACCATATGTTACAAATATGAATGAAGAAACTTCAGGATTTGATGGAATTTTAGAAGCAAACAAAAAAGATTCTACTCAAAATGGTGGAGCTTATAATACAGTTTCAGATGGAACAAAGGGTGATTTTGCCAAGGTTGCAAAAGAAAAGATTGAAATTTATAAACAACAAATAGAAGATGGATATAGAAATAATGTAGATGAGATAATTCAAAATGAACCAATAAGTACTACAATAACTACAAGTATAGGTGAAGACAAACTTAGAAAATTTGAAGAGTATCAAGAGTATATAAATTATAAAAACCAAGTAAGTAGTGATAATACAAGTGCTGTGAATGAAGTTGAGGAGGAAGAAACATATACTCCAAGAAAATACAATTATAATTCACAAAATACTCAAGGATATGAATCTAAAGAACCAAATAATATGCAAACAGCAGAATATGGGAGACAAGTAAATGATAGTACAGATATGAATCCACGCAGTAATACAGGAATAAGAAGGAATCTTCCTACTGGAGGAAATACCGGCGTAGCTAATGGTGGACAACCAGTAAACAATGGAGGATTTAGCGAAGGTATTCCTAATAATAATGGTGGGTTATTAAATAACCTAGGAAATAAAGTAGCTAATAGTATAAATAAAGCAAAGCAGATGGGTAAGAAATTTGGTAAGGATGCAATGAAAAAGATAGGTAAAAGTATTCTAAAAAAGTTATTTACTCCACCATTAGTTTTCTATACAATAGGATTTTTATTAATACTTCTTGTTATTAATTTTGTATTAGCTCCAAGTGCTGTAGCTAACACAACAGCTAAAAATATACAAAATATATATTCAGACTTTGCAAAGGAGGCTTATTTAATAGATGAAATAGACCAAATACAACAGGCAGAGGATAGAATAACTACTAAAGACATGGAAAAATATGCAGATTTGTTTATGCTTTATATGAATAATGTAAAAAGTGAAGAATTGATGACTGCTATAGATAAGATAAAAACGAATCTAGGAGAGGGATTATTTGCTGAAGGAATAGCCGCGAGTACATTAGATGAGATTCCTTTTATACTTAAATTTGAAAGACAGTCATATGCATGGGCTTATCCTGATTGGGAGCCTATAACAAACGAAACAGAAAAAAAGATTTTTAATATGTACAATACGTTATTTACTAAAAATAAGATAAAAGTAGATAAATATATAATAAAGGATATAAATGGAAGTGTGAGAAAACAGATTTATGACTATTATCCTGATTTTACAGAAGATCAGATTTTTGAAGAATATAAGAAGACTTTTAAAAAAGAGGAAATAAAAATAGTAAGAAATAGTTTATATTTTGAAGATTTTACAAAAATAACAACTGATGAAGAAAAGAAGACACTATTAAAAAAAGAAATGGATATAATGTATAAGAATTTTGTAAATAGATATAAGAGCTATTTTGCTTTAATAAAAAAATGTGATGATGCCTATAGTTTAGCTACTCCAGCTAAATATCTTCCAGCTAGTACAAATCCAAATGTAAATATGATGTATAAAGAGAATACAAGTGGTGGAGTAGCTGAAGTATATATGAAGAAGTCCTTAATACATAAATATATGAAATTTAATGAAAATATAAATATTAAATATCAGATGAATGATGAAAAAGATAACACTTCTATACCTGATATAGAATTAACTTATTCTAACTCAGAGTTAGATATAATAGATGATATGATAAAAAAAGGAATGCACTTATCATCTATCGATAGATTATATACGGACACTATAATAGATCTTCAAAAGTTTGAATATTCGAATAGACTTAACTGGCAATATATAGCTGCAGTTTTACATGAAAAGTATGACAAAGAAACTAGAATAGAAGAGGATGATGGTGATTTAGTAGAAGAAAGAAAGGATGCAATAAAAAGAAAAGAGATTGATAAATACGATGTTCTATACAAAATATTAGCAGCTTCCATGCCGTATTTTAAATATGCTTATCCAAGTAGTATGGATCCATTAAAAGATCCAGCAACTAAAGGGGCAGTAGCAGCAAAATATGGCCCAGCATATAATAATTTTGATATAAAAAATGGATATACAGGACCTTTCTTTGACTGGGAGGTTAATGACGGTTCGTATGTATTTGATAAGAAAGATGCGAATGATAAAGAAATATATCCGACTGGATACGCAGGTGGGATAAAGAAAGAAGATGTAGAAGATATATTAAGTAAGATGGATAGTGATGAATGGTACAATATTATGATGAACTCTGTAGTACCATTTTATCAGAGTTTAGGTTTAGAATGGATTTTTGTTAAACCACTTGCAGAAATTTTGGATATGAGAATAGAATATGTTCCAGCAAGTGAGAAAGCGTATGATGCAAAAAATCATGATATTATTGACAAGGATGTAGATAAATACTATGTACAGCATAGTCTACATAGTGAAGTGGACCCTACCTATGCGTATGATTCGTGGACTGATACGTATGAAATTGAGAGAGATAAAGAAGTTATGTATCATGAAGTAAATTATACTGATGAATATTGCAATAGTTTGGCACCGATAGTGTATATAACAACAATTCCAGTAACAGAACATGCATATGATGATAGTCAAAACGAAAAAGAAGGTGCACAAGTTTTAAATAACAGCATTACTGTTAGAAGAAAAGTTGACAGAACATTACCAAGTTTGAAAATTACTAAAAGGAGTAATTTATTTTCTTCAAAAGAGTATAAATACACTAAACGGTCTATTCCTAAATCTGCATCTGCAGGAAGTCTTGATAGGAGTCAATCCTATATAGTACATATAAATAAAACATGTAGGTTATATAGAATGGCAACTAATAAAAAGGGTAAGAAATATGAAAAATATATTGGAACAAAAGAAGTTCTAGATGCGGAGATAATATATCATAACAAATATACAAAAAATTGGTCAGTGTTTAATGGGTCTGAAACTGTATCAGCAGAGAATGATATGGGAGGAAGTAGTGGTAGCTCGGGATATTATGGAAGTACAACACCTATAGCAGTAGATGTGTCAGGGGGAACACCAGGAGAAACAGTAAAAGAAACTTATTATTCATGGTTACCTGTTGAGTATACAGTAGATGGTGAAAGTAGAACTATATATAAATATGATACAGCTGTAAATGGAGGAATCCCAACTAAGAATTTAGGGAAAGGTGGAGTCCAAAGAGTAGATGCAGGATACCAGATAGAAATGATAGTAGACCATATTACAGCTGGAGCCCAAGGAGGAGATGGAGTAACTAATTGGTGGTGGACAGGACAAAATGGTACATTGAAATCATCTACAAACTATGTAATAGATAGAGAAGGTAAAATACATGAAGTAATACCGCTAAATTATATAGCAAATGGAAATGGAATATCTTCGAGTAACTACAGTAAGGTAACAGCTGAAATAATAAAAGATAAGATAGCCAGTGGAAACTGTGGTAGTATAAATGGTTTTACAGCAAATATAGAGCATACAGGAACATCTCCTACAGATGCACCAGGTAGTGTAGTTGGAAATCTTACACAAGAGCAATTTGATGCTAGTGTATGGTTACATAAATATATAATAAATTATGCTAAACAAAACTATGGATCTACAATATTACCTAATAGGGATTATATAATAGGACATTATGAAATAGATCCTACTGGTAGACCGTATTGTCCAGGTCCAAACTTCCCATGGCAACAACTAATAGAAGGAATTTCAAAAAATTAGAAAGAATAAAGGAGTGAAAATAATGGACATGTCTAAAAAAATAATATTGTTAGCGATGATAATATTATTAATATTAATAACAGCAGTATTGATATTTAGTAGTAGACATAACAATTCACAGCAAAATTCAAATAAAGTTGTAGACAGCAAGATAGAAAAGCCACCAGTTGAGTATCTTGAAATCGGAGATGATAAGCCTGCAATAGAAGAAAGTGTTTTTGATTTAGAAAAATTTAAGACATATATAAATGATAAAAATGTAGAAGGTATAGTAAGTTTTTTTGCTCCGAATACATTTGATGTAGAAAAGATAAAAGTAGATTTTACATTTGATGGAAAAAAGTTGCTAATAGTTGAAAAAAACGAACAAGAAGAAAGCTATAGGCAAGTAAGGTTGAAATTATTAAGCGAAAGTGAATACAAGGAAGGGAAAATTAAGATAATGATTTTTATTAATATGAAGGTAGATTCTAATACAGGCAAGATAACAAAATATAGCATAGAGAAAACTAATAACCAATAGATAAAAAACTAATATGAGCATTTAGGAAGGACTGATGGCTTATGATAAAAAATTTAAAGAAAATTAAAACTTTAAGTCTTATAATAGTATTAATGTTTATTAATACTATTATTTCCTATGCTGATGAAGATGTTTATGATTACTTAGAAATAGATTATTCTAAAGAAGTCGAAAAATCTGTAGCTTTCGATACTATGCTAAAAGATATAGGTGTAACAAATGATAAGTCTGATGAAAGAACAATAAAAGATGCACGAGATGATATAATGAGACAACGAATGATTTTTGAACCAGCTGGAAAACAGGCGATGGATCAAATGCTAAATCCTGATATAAAGGACGGTAGTGAAGGTAATGGTTCAAGCTTTGGAGGAGGATTTTTTGGAAGCTTACCTAATTTTAAGAAAATGAATGATGAATTAGATCCATTAGTTGCCACACTAAGTTCTCTAAAATCAGGGGCTAAAATAAATCCACTAGCTTGGGATCAATTATTAAAAATGGATACAGATTATAATATAGACGGTATATATGATAAATATATAATGGAAGCAGCACAGAAATACGAGATAGATCCATTAATGATAAAATTAATAATAGTAAAAGAGTCAAAAGGAAGACCAGATATTCCTATTACTTTTGATGGTGGTATGGGACTTATGCAAGTTACAAATGGAGCAACAGGTGAAGAAAGAGAAAAATTGCTTCATGATCCACAACATAATATAGATGTTGGAACTCAGATATTAAAAGGTAAAATAGCAATAGCTGATAGTGTAGAAGCAAAGGGAGCGACAATTAGAAATGTATTTAAGAAATATAATGGCGGTGGCTCAGCTGCTGACGATTATGGAGATGATATGGCAACGTGGTATAGTGCTATAAGAGGGATTGATGCATGGACAACTAATATCAATGATGTTAATTTAATGTCATTAGGTGGGGATACTACATATTATACTGAATTACAATTAGCCAATGGAAAGTATGTGTGGCCGACACCTAAAAATATTTCAATAGGTTCAGAATTTGGTATGAGAATGCACCCTATAAAGAAAGTACTTAAGATGCATACAGGAATAGATATAAATGGTAACTTAAATCATCCTATAGTTGCAATTGCAAATGGAACAGTTGTTTTCAGTGCTCCTCAGGATCCTAATAATTTAGGAGAAGGAGGAGGATATGGAAATTATGTAATGATAGACCACGGATCTGGTTTAGTAACACTCTATGCACATCAACCCAATTTGATAGTGAAGGTTGGAGATGAAGTAAAGAAGGGACAGCAAATAGGACTTGTGGGAAGTACTGGGGATTCAACAGGTCCACATTTACATTTCGAAACAAGAGTAAATGGTACACCAGTAAATCCTGTAGGTACAGGATTTGAATATGAAATGCCTAATAATTAGTATATTTATAATATTAAATGGGGGGAGTTAGATGAGTCCTTTAAAGAAAACTATTTTACTTTTGCTAGCTTTTTATGCACTTTCATTAATTATGTCTTTTGTTATTTCAAAAAATCAGGAAGAAGTTTATAGAAAAAGTGGAATGGCTGAAAAAGAAACGTATATCGATGAAGAAATAGGTATTGATGGATATAATATATTACTTTACATAGAAGATAAAGAATTTGAAAAAATATCTGAAATTGTAGATCGTAATAAAGTAGATTTTGATAAATTAAAATCGGCAATAGATTATAAATATAAGGCGATGTACATTCTTAAAGATTATGGTTCTGACGGAAAAATAGATTATATGAAAGTAGAAGTAATGAAAGCAGAAGAATTTTTTGCAAAGAAAAAGGGTGCATATAAAGAAATTTTGACATTAAAATTTGATAATAAAACAAAAAAAATAATAGATTATGAAATTACAAAAAGTCAAAACTAATTTGTAACACAAATTTAACAGAAATTTCAATAAAAAATATGGTGATACTACTTGTATAATATTATAATATATTATATAATACAAGTAGTATTGTGTATTTATAAGTTTAAAATACATTTTTAAACAATAAAGTAAAAATAAGGGAGTTGATTGAATGATAGCTATTGCAACTGGTATAGACGCTCTTGATCAAAAGATAAAACAGGAGTTTGAAAAAAGTGATATAAAAGACAGTATGATAGTAAATTATCGTGAGTTTTTACTAAAGTCAAGTTTCAATACTGTTATTATATCCAATAAGTTGGTAGGTAATATAGAAATAGAATATTTAATTTTAACATTAAGGGAAAGAGATATTAGAATTATGTATTTGACAAATAAAGATTCAGAAGGAGAGATAAAGCTTTGTTTTAAATATGGTATAAATGATATTTTGGTAGATCCAATAGATGCTGTACTTATTAATAAAGTATATAAACAACCTAAAAAATTTAGTGATGTAAAGAAGCTTTTTCTTTTGGTAAATAGCAAAAATGTAGCAGATAAAACAATAGATTTAAACAGACTTATGGAACTATCCACTAAGCAAAATAAAGAAGAAATTCAAGAAAACAATGAGGAAAAAGATAAAAAAGAGAAAATAAAAGTACGAGAGGTAAAACCTTTAACAGAAGATGATTTTAGAAATTATAATAAAAAAGAAGTTATAAAAGAAACTGTACAAGAAATAGTGTATAGAGTGCCAAGTGACTATAAAAAAATTATAGTAATATTAGGTACAGAGTCAACCGGCAAAACGACGATAGCTGTTAATATGGCATGGTATTTTAGTAAAGAAAATATAAAAACAATATTAATAGATACTGATTTTAAGAAAAAAGATATATATTTTCATTTTGATAAAAATTTTAATAATTCTTTATCAAAATTATCAGAAGAAGAGAATGTATTAAATCTAGGTATTGATGTAACTCCTAATCTGAAAATATTTACTGAAAATAAAGATTGTCCTGTAGAATTTGGTCAATATGATTTAATGAAACTTATAGTTTCAGCTAGAAATAATGCACAAATAGTTGTAATAGATCTATGTCACAACTTAGATGATGATACTATAAGAAATATTTTAGAAATTTCAGATAATCCACTTATTATAGTCGATCAAAAAGTAACAACTTTAAATAGAGTACCTGAAGAACTAGCAAAGTTTAGAGCACAATTACATAATGCAAGTATTGTAGTAAATAGATATTATCCTTTAAAACATCTTGAAGCTGATCAGATTAAAGAAAAATTTTTTGAAAATGTAGACTTATCAAATGGTAAGGAATTTGATTATACAATAGATAAAGTTTTTACTGTTAGTGATGATGCAAAGTCAGTATTACAAGGTTTAGCGAATAGAACTCCAGCTATTGAACTTAAAAATAACTTTATAGATGACGATATAAAAAAGATATGTAATAACTATTATATATCTTATGATAAGCAAAAAAAGAAAAAGGGCTTTTCGTTTTTTAAGCAAGAGTGAATTAAGAAGGTGGTCTTCTGATGTATGCAATGATTGTGGCAAGTGTACCTGTTACAAATAATATAGGAGTGCCAGTGTATGTATATTATATTATTATTATAAGTGCTGCATTTTTCTTTGGAGTGGCATTATACAGAAAAATTAATTATGATGAGGAGATAAATAAAATAGAAGAAAAAAGACTGCAAAGGCTAAGAGAACAAAAAAACAAACTGACAACCCCTAAGCTTGTAAAAGAAAATGAGGAAAAAGAAGCAACTGAAAAAAATATAGTTATTAATGGAGGTAAAGTAATCATTGAGGATAAAAATAGAGAATACAAGAATACTGAAAAAAAGAACACCCTTAATATAAAAGTAGAAACAGTAACAGATAAAAACAATACAATTAATGATGAATACATTAATGAACTAAAAGAACAAATACGTAAAGATTTAAAACAAAAAGAAGAACAAAAAGATATGATAAAGGATAAGAAAGTTGAATACAGCTCAATTTTGGTGAATCAAGAATCAAAAGAATTAAAAGAAAATAAACAGAATATAAACTATCAACAAAAAAAGGAAGTTGAGAAAATGGGGAAAAATGAAAATAATGATAGAAAGTTGAACCATAGACTTTTCGAAATGTTAAACAAGCTAAAATATTCAGACGATTTTTATAAAAATGAAGAACCATCAATGATTATAGAAAACAAGCCAGAGGAAAAGGATTTTATAGAATTTATAGAGTCTGAAAAAGTTATTGTAATTAAAGATAGTCAAAAAGATAAAATAGAAGATAAAATGAAGATAGAAAAAACAAAAATGGGAATTCCTGAAGTAACAGAAGAAAAAGTGAATATTGAAATTCCTAAGATCGAAGTTCCTAAAATAGTAGAGGAAAAAGTTGATATTAATGAAGAGCAAAAGCAAATTTTATTAAAGGAAAATTACAAGAAATCTATTGAAGAAAAGACACGAAGTATTTTACAACAAATTAGCTTTGAAGAAGTTGAGTATAATTTAGATAACGATTTTTCAAATAATAAAATAATACTTTTATTAAGCCCTGAGAAGACTGGAAAAACAACAATAGCGGTTAACTTAGCAGAGGAAATATCAAGTAGAGGTATTAAGACGACTCTTATAGATACTGATACGAAAAAGCAAGATGCTTATTATTACTTCAATACGGAGGAAAAAGGATGCTTAAGTAAACTATCAACAGTAAAAATTCTTGCAGATGTATATGATTTGGGATTACAAATAAATAAGAATTTAAAATTGTTTTCGGAGCATAAGGGAGTTAATGTAAATGTAACAATTGATGATATAATAAAGCTTATTAAAATTTCAACAAGACATTCTGAAGTTGTTATTGTAGATTGTGCAAATTATTTAGAAGAGAGTGCAATTAGTAAACTTATTGAAATAGCATATGAAGTTTATATAGTTGCAAATAGGCAAGTAAATATGGTATATAGATTATCTTCTGGAATTTTTGAACAAAGAAAAGCTTTACAAAATAAAAAAATTGATTTAATTATTAATATGGATGAAGAAATAAATTATTTTAAAAGAAGTTCAGTAATAAGTTATTTTAAAAATATTTCTTCACCAAATAATATTAATGAAAGATTTACTGCACCTATAAATCAAACTTTCTCCATTGCTTATGATTTGAAATCTATAATAATTGGATTGACTGCACCTAGACAACCAGCAATAAATGTAAAAAGCAACTTATTACATACAGGAATAAAGCAGTTAGCAGATTATATAATTAAATATTAGTATAAAGGTTTAGATGTATAAGATAGTATATTATAAATAATAATGTCAGTTTAAATAATGATGAACTGACTAAAGGAGGATTTAACGTGAAAAATCAAGGAGTTATATTAACAATTGGAATTTCTTTAACAATATTTGGTTTAATTATTTGGTACATATCATCTGTTTATTTACCAAATGAGAAAAAGAAAGCTGAGGCCTTTTACCAACAACAATATCAAACAGAGAAAGTTTTTATGGTTAATAATGATTTAGGTCTTTATTCAGATACCATGATTTCAGAAGATTTATTTACACAAAAAACTATTGTTGCTGTAGATGTCCCTAAAATATTTTTACCAAAGGATCTCGATGGTAAATTATTAGTATATACAGAACAAGAAAAAGAACAAATGCTGAGGAATAAAACTAGTAAAAAGCTTGTAAAAGGAGAATATATTTTAAAGAAAGCTTTAGATAATTCCCCATATCCTGATGATCAGCAATTTAAAAGAAGAAGAGAGTATAATTTTACTAATAATGTAGCAGGTGAAGTTAAAACTGGAAGCTTAGTAGATGTTCTAGTAAATTATAAAAATGGGGATTATGATGTGGTTATTTCAAAAGTAAAGGTTGAAAGGGTTATAAGCAGTGCTCCTACTGATGAAAATGCTGAACCAGCTGTAGGGAGTTCTACTGTTATATTATCGGTTGATGAAGTTCAATTTAGAGATATGGAACTAGCTCAAAAGCTAGGGACTTTAGATTTAAGAGTTTATAATGATGAAGAACAACTATCATCGCTAGAAACTTTTAAATACGCTGAAATGAGAAATTTGATAACAACTATAGCAAGAAATAATAACTTAACAGGAGAAATAATTAACTATGGAACAAGTGCATATATAGGGTTTTTAGGAGATAAAACAGATATTTCAGAAAAACTAAAAGCAAGACTTGCTTACTATAAAGAACAATTAGAACTTAACAACATATTGAAGGATACCACTGTACCAGAAGAAAATGTGGGGCAGTAGAGTAATATAGTATGTAAATTATAAAAATAAAAAATGAGGAGTAAATAATACCTCTTAACTAAGAACTAAGAAATATAAATTTAAGTGAAGAGGAGGGAGTATATAAAATGTTAATAACGGTTACAGCACCAAAAAAAGGATTAGGGCAAACAACTACCGCTATAAATATTGCAGCAATGATAGCCAAATATTTAAAAATAGAAGGAAAGGATGACAAAGTAATACTATTAGATATTAATAAATATTGTAAAGATATAGAATATTACCTTTGTGATACCACTGCAACAAGAGGACTTGATGATTTTTGTAACTTATATAAATCGAAATTACTTAATAAGGATACTTTTCAATCATGTATAAAAAGCATTAATCCTTATATAGATATAATGGCTACAAATGATTATTATGAGCTAGATAAAAGTTCGGCAGAGGCATTATTGGAATATTCAATGATGGCATATTCTTTTACTGTGCTTGATGCAATTGGAGCTAGTAATATACCTACAGTATCAGAACCATTTTATGAAAAATCTGATATAATAGTAGTGGTTATAAATCAAATAAAAAGTGTTATGCAGTTGATATATGAGAAACATATATATATAAAATATAAAGATAAAGTTGTTTTTGTATTAAATAAAAATATTGATAATACTGAAACAGGTGTGATGGAATATAGCCTAAAAATTATTAAAAAAGAACTTCGTGCGTTAGGGTATGAGAATGAAATATTTCCTCTTAACTTTGATATAGAGGTTGTTAATGGAAGTAATTTTGGTTCAATATTAGGACTTGTTATGGGTGAAATAAAAGAAAAGAGGAATTATACAACACAGTTAAAGCAACTTGTTAAGTATATTTTATCAAATGATAAAGTATATTATGCGTTAATAAAGGATGAACAAGGACAAAGGGAAAGTATTAAAAATTTATTTTTAAAATCTTTCACAAAGAATAAGGAGTGATTTTTTATGCCAAAGTTTTTTGATACTCCCATATATGATTTAATAACAAGTAAGATTGATGAAACTTATAGTAATGCAGATAAATATGTTGAGATATATGATATACCTCGAGAACAAGCTGAAGTTGAAATATCATCGTACACAAGTTTAAAAGATGCAGCTTCTTTAGGGAATAAGGAAGCACGAGAATATCTTATAAATCAATATTCTAAATTTTTACTTTATTTTATGAAAAAAAATAGAATAGATGTTGATGAACTTATTGATTTTGAAAATATTCAGAATAACGATATTATAATAAGCTTTGAGTTTTTAATGAATGTAATGGATATAGGAGATATAATAAAAGAATATAATATTATTATAAGGGTTACAGAGGAAGAAATAAGGGACATAATTGACAAGGAAAGTGATTTAATAAGGGAGTTTTTGAGTAATCAAGCAAATAGATTTAAGATAATGGCAACATTAGTATATGCACGTGAATATGGTCAAGATTGTGTAGATACTATACAACATCATAATATAAATGAAATAGGGATATTAGATACTAACTACATATATGTTATTAAGGGTGATAAAATACATTTAAAATTTCTACAGTTTAAAGATGAAAGTGTAATTCTTAATATACAAAAGAAGACAACACAAGATTCACCAAATAATTATGATCAGCATAATCCGGTTCTTGTTGCGGCAAAGAGAAATTCAAGTCGTATAACAGTTGCAGGTTATGGATGTACACCTACACATGACTTGTACTATAATGAACGTATATTTAACTTATCAAAGATTACACTAGAGGAAATGAGAGATAGCTATAATACAATAGATCAGCTTATATATACATTTGGGTGCTTAAATCAAAAAGGAAGGGGTTCTCACTTTATTACTGGTTCAGACATGGGAGTTGGTAAATCGACATTTCTGCTTGCCATGCTTGAAAAGGTTCCAGATGAGTGGGGAATAGGAGTTTTAGATACACAAAACGAGTTACAATCTAGAAAGAAGTATCCAAGAAAGAATGTTATTACCCTTATAGAAACTGAAACAATGGATATAAAGAGATGCTTTCAAATAATGCTTAAGATGGCAAGGGATGTACTATATGTAGGTGAGATTACAAAGCCAGAAGAAGTAGGGGAACTTATAAATGCGAGTTTGCGTCTTAATTCTGGAGTTGGTGGAACGCTTCACTCATTATCGCCGTACGAGGTTGTTACAAACCTAAGAAATCTTATGCTACGAACTGACATGTATAGTGATGGTGCAATAGCGGAGACAGATATAGCGAGAGGTTTAGATACAGTATTTCATTTAGCAAAATTGCCAAATGGTAGAATTATTGTTGAATACGTAGTAGAAGTAGAATATGTAGAACAGGATCATTATATAGATAATATAGAAGAGGGTACTTTAAAGCAAAGGATGATGAATTTTCTTAAATTGGCTCAAATGGGATTATCTAAGTATTTATATACAAAAGCATATAAATACAATACGATTATTCAATATGATAGAGATTATGACATTTGGGTTCCTAAAACAATGCCTTCTGAACAATATTTCACAAAGATAAAGAAGTATATTGGTGAGGAAGGAATAGAACAATTTAAAGAATATTTTTCAGAAGAAAAAAATCGGATAGATAAAATATTAGAAGTAAAAAAGCAAGAGCGAAGTAGGTGTAAAGAATGAATGGTGTGACAGAAAAAATAGGGGTTTTAATTACTAAGATTGCTGCATTACTCACACCTCAAAATCTAATATGGCTGACGTTACTTATATCTGGATTGATTATAATATTTAATCACGTATATGATCAATATAGATATAAAAAAGTAAAAATGAGGTATTTGATAAAAAAAGATAAAAAGTCTATTTTACATATTTTTACAGTTAAAATAATAAAAATTAAGTTTTTTTATATTATACTTAGAAAACTTGCTATTAAGATAGGGATGTTTACAAAATATTCATTTGAAAAGAATCTTGAATATGCGACAAGCACACTAGTCTTATCAATAGGGGTATCAGTTCTTATAATAATGGTGTTTGTACCAGGAAATAGATTTTGGTATATATCAATGTTCTACTTTGCCATAGCTTTAGTAATGATAACAGTAATAATATATATGTTTTTTGCTATAGCGAGGATGAATTTTATAAAAAAATTACCTGACACATTTAAAATATTAAATAGTAGATATATAAGTAAAGGTAATATACTCAAAGCGATTAATGTTTCGATGGAGGATTTTGATATAGTTATAAGAAAAGAAATGATAAAGATATATAATGTGCTAAAGAAAAATAATATGGAGGAAATAGACTTTGTATTAAACAGTATAGATGAAACCTATAAAGATGAATTTTTAACAATACTACTTAGTCTTATAAAGCAAGCACATTATAAGGGTGGAAATAATATGATAAAAGAGCAATTTGAGACACTTACAGAAGAAATATTAGAAGAAATTGAAAACAGAGCGGATCTTTCAGCAGCAAGTAAATCATATATATTCTTATCCTTATTTATTCCAATTAGTATACCTATGATTGAAAAATTTAACAAAGATTCAATTGGTGAAAAAGCAGCTAATTTCTATCAGTCATCATTAGGTGAAAAACTGCCAGTAATTATAATAGTAGCAGTATTAGCATATATTGCATTTTTGTTATTTATGGAAAGATCAGCGTAAATTTAGTTTAATTGTATTAGTAAATTGAGAGTAACAGACGGTAGTTTTAGGTATTAGTTTTTAATTGTATTGGAGGAATTTTGATGGAAATACTTATTCAAATAATTTATATAGTATTATTTTTATTAGGTATATTTTTATTAGTATATTATTTGATAAATCAGGATTGGTTTATTAAAATAATAATAAATATAGAAAAAAATATTATGTATAATTATGAAAGGGCGAAGAAAGGATATAAATACTTTTTAAGAAGCTACATATATAAAGAAGATACTCGTTTTTATATATGGTATAAAAAGTTCCTTATATATACAAAATTTTCTGTTGAACGATTTATAGGAGTAAAGCTTGTATTATTTTTTATAGTAATAACAGTAGCTATAGTAGTAAAGACTACAGATATTATGATATATACAGATGAATTATACACAAAGTTTCAATATGAGCAAGATGTAATAATGGTACAAACAGAAAAGATAGATGAAAAAATTAAGCCACAGGTAATTGAGTTTAAGAAAAAGTGTTTAGATGAAGCTTTAAGATTAATTACTGAACAACGACTTAAAAGTATGGATAAAAATTCAATACAAGATTATTTAGTTCCAGTAATAAAAGGTTTAGGAAATAATACATCAATAAGTGATGAGTCTTTAGCGAACGAAGTATATTACAAATTAAAAAAATACTATGAGATTAGAGAATGGGATGTAGCGTTAATATTTTTAATTTCATTAGCTGTTGGCTTTATACCAGAACTTTTTGTATTATTATATAACTTTTTTATAAAAGTAGATGCTCGAAGAGAACTAGGATTTATGAAACGTCTTATAATAATGAACGGAAGCATAAAGCCTGTGGATTTTATGGAGGTTTTAAAAGATTTAATAAAAAAATCAACATACTACACAAAAACATTAGAAGAAATACAAGATAAAAACAAGAAAAATTATTTACCAAATACTCAAATATATTTACTATATATAAGAGCATCGAAAAGTCTACAGGAAAAATTATTTTTTGAAAAATTAGATGAAGCTAATAATTATGATTTTGATCAAGCAATATTGAATATAAAAAATGAGTTTAATTTAGATAAAAGAACTCAAGCAAGGAAGATAAAAAAGACGGTAGAATTAATACATATTTTTGGTATAGTAGGATATATGTTACTTATTGTTATCGTTATAATGTATTTAATACTACCATGGATGTCAGCTTATAAAATAGATGCGTTAGTATAAGAAAATTTAACAAAAAATATTGACATTATAGGATATAGTGGTATAATTTAAGTAGTAATTAACTTCTGAAAAGGAAGTGAGTAAATGCATGATTTAATATATGACATTATTATAGGGTTTATATTTATGATAATAATATATACTATGATATCATTATTTAGTTCAAATATAGGTTTGATAGGCGTATCAACTGTAGAAAAAACAGATCAGGTTAAGCAGATAGATAATAATAAAAGTAGTGTGAGCGAATCGTCATATACAGCGGCTGATCTATTAGCGTATATTAATGATGAGGCAGATAGCAGCTTGATAATCATAATTCTCTCACCTAGCCAGATTTATAATATTTCAGATGCTGGTGAAAAAAATTATATTATAGGCTATCTGAAAGTAAATCTGGATACAAAATATACATATGATAAAGTTAGCTTTACATTTACAAAGACTTAGAGAGTAATATACTTAATTTAATATATAAATGCATATAGGTATATTTATTATAAATATTTTATTTGTAAAGGAGGTGAGACGCAATGGAAAAGATTATAGCGGTAGTAATTATGGTTGTTATAGTAGTAGGTCTTATAGCAGTAGTAGTAATGCCTCAAGGTAGACAAGTTGAGTCAGTAGGAGGAAAAGCCCAAGGACAAATTGATTCAGTATCAACTAGTATGGGTGGAGCAGGATCGTCAGAAGTAACATCAGCACAAGTGGCTGCAGAATATCCACTTCTTGCTACAGATCCAAACACATATGTAGCTTTTTATAATACAGCAAATGCAGCAATGTCAGTAACTACAACATCTACAGGAATAGGAGTATACTTAAATACCGGTGCTGTAGCAGCAACATCATTATCATATGGTGAAGCAGTAAATCCAGCTAACAATGGTTTATGGACTAATACACCAGCGGGAAATAATGGAGGTATCCAAGTAACAACTGCAACAGCATCACCTACAATAACAGCAAATGTTGTGTTTAGAAGAATGTCTGTTAGTGCAAAAGATACTACAGGTGTACCGCACACATTCGTATTATATGTAAGAAAATAATTAAATTTAAGAAATATATGTGATTTATAAAAAAATAACAATAACTTTAAAGTTATTGTTATTTTTTTATAAAAACTATTTCAAAATAGAAATAAAAGTGATATAATATAACAAAGAGGAATAAATTACACATATTTTTTAGGAGGTGTTGGCTTATGAAGAATATAGTATATATTATAATATCCACTGTAGTGGTACTTATTATAGTACAAATGGTTGTAGAGCTGTATAAAAGCAACTATGATGCAGTATATAAAACATCAACTGTGAATAACCAAACAGGAAATCTATCTGCAAATAGTATGCTTAAATCTGGGGACATATATACAGGAACGGAATTACTTGAATTTGTGCGATATAATGAAAAGAGCGATATTATTATAAAAATTGACTTTCATGGTTCAGAAACGATGACAATTACTAATAATGCAGATAGACCTAACAAATATGCAGAAGCAATAGAAAAGATAAAAGTAGGTTTATATACAATTGGGACAGATGAAAAGGGTTACTTAGATGCAGACTATGACGTGATTAGTATGGGAAATACTAGTTGCGAATTTAAATTAAAGAGTTAATAAAAAAGGAGGGATAAGCTTGGATAATATAGTGTATGATGTGATGATTGGGATTGTAATACTAGTTTTTGTAGTAATAATAATCAATATTTCAAATAGTAGCTCCGATGCTCTTAAAAAAGGAAGTTATGTTAGAGATACCCAAGAAAATAGTAAATATAATTCCTTTAAATATGATGAATATATAAAATATTCACATGAGAGCAGAGAACTTACAGGGGCAGAAATACTAGCATTTGTAAGATATCATGAAACAAACGTAGAAATATCTGAAATAGATATAGAAAAATACTCATCTAGCCCAGGTAGTACGTATTTGCAATATAAATATGACAGTGCAGATGACTATAAGCAGAGGCAAAGTAAGATAAAGCTTATAGAGGAATATATAAATGCAAATTTTGATTCTGACAAAACAGGACTATTAGAAGCAAAGTATCGGATTTCATATGACGAAATAACAAAAAAGATAACATTTTTATTAATTAATAATCATACTTAATTAATAAACCAATAGGAGGTGATATTATGATAGGAAGGATGCTAAATACGATAATAACTATACTTTTTTTAACATATGTTATATTGTTAATATCTTTTTTCTTTTTACATGAAGTGTTGAAAAATAACATAAATGAAATAAATTACTCGATTTTAGATACAGTAGCTACTACGGGTGTATTTACTGATGATATATATGAATATCTTAAGAAGCAAGTATTTTTATACGGATCAGAAACTAAATATCAGGTAGTTATAAAATATGAAAAGAAAGTAAAACCAGGCACTTACGATACATATTGGAAAAAAGATTGGATTGACTTTGGAGAGCTAACAAATAAAAATCCAGATGGAAGTACAAAAGAAGATGAAATATTAACAATAATTGGAAAACCTGTTCCTATGCACATAGGGGATAAAGTTAGCATATATCTTGAGGCTCAGGACCAGACTTTATTTGTAAAGCTACTAAATGCTCCATTTTTTGGGATGATAAATCAATATACAGATATGAGAATAAAGTCGCTAAAGACAGTTGTAGTCGGGCGTAATGCAAAGAGTATAGTAAAAGGATACGAACTAAAAGCAGAGATAGCTAAAAAGAATAAAGAAGGATGGGTAACAAATATAGACATAACTGATAATGGAATGGATGATCCCCAACTATGTCCAGTTACAATAAATGTAAAAACAGAGATGGATCAGAAATCAGGTGGAACGGGGTATAATTATAACATTTCAAATCCAGAGTATGGAAATGTGTCAGATTTGAATGAACAATATACGGGGGGGAATAATTTAGGTAAAGATTATATATTTGATACGGTTGAATTTTATAGACAAGTAACTGAATATTATCCTATACCAGCTACGGGTGTTTTACCAGCAGGAAAAGATATGGCTGATTATGAGAAGATAGTAGAATTTATACAAAATTAAATAAAGGTAGTTATATGTTAATAAATTTTAAGGATGGTGATTTTTATGGAGCAGGGATTGACGGCTATAGTAATATCAGTTTTTATAATATTTTTGTTTGTACCAGCTGTTTTCTTAACTACTACAAATTCAAATAAAGAAAATCTAAAAAAGAATTTATATTTTGCTACAACTGCATTAGCTGATACTATAGAGATAGAGCAGGTTAATTATGATGAATTATCTAAAGGCTATAGAAGATATATGGAGAATTTTGATGTGAATAAATCAAACATAGACATAGATGAGCCTAAACTGCTAGTTGAATTTAATAATCTACTATTTAAAAATTATCAAGATCCTGAATTATATTCCAAAATACAAGCTAGCATATTGGCTAAGGTATTAATATATAGCAATAGATTTGTAATTGTAGGACATCAAAATTCAACTAATTATGATTATAAAACAGAATTTCAAAAATATAAAGATGGTATAGTTGATACTTTTGGACCAGCATATTATTTTACAAAGACCGTTGGAACTGATGTATATTATTTAAATACAAAAGATGATTATGTTTATGATGAGAATTTCGAAATGGTTAGCAAGAAAGAAAATTTTAGTAATGGAGTGTCATTAACGGTGCCGAATTATGAATATTTTAAGAAATATGAAATTGATATGGACAATGATGGAGTAGTAGAATTATATTATTTAAACACTAGAGATAATAAAGTATATAATAAGTATATCAATGTAATGAATGATGATGAGGTGGGATATTATGATTCTGATCCTGCTGTTGATAAAATAATAATTCCTTATCATATTGACTATATTAGCTTAACCAAGAAAGAAAAAAATGAAATAATTATAAAAAAAATAAACCAAGTTATATCTGAGTATACAGATGGATTAGTGATAAACTTCCCAAATTCTGAAAGTTTGTTACAGGATATAAGAACAAAGGAATTAAATTTTTTTCAAGGTGTTACATTTTTAGTTATATATAAAGAAAATAGTTATTTAACTATAAAAGATAAGCAAATGGATTTTAAAGAATATATTGTTTCGGGATATACTCTAAAATAAGTTAAGGGTGAAAACTAAGAAATGAGGAGTTATAAATGAAAAGGGCAATTCGAGCGGTAGCATTTTCAATATGTATTATTTTTCTGATGTATACTGTACCTAACATAGTTTATGATATGATTTTTAGTAGAATAGATATAGATACTGCTGTTGCAAATGCTATTGTTAGTATATGTATTATAGTGGTACCGTGTTTAATATATTTGTATATTTTTCAATATGATATTAATATAAAAGAGTGTTTAAAACTTAAAAAGATATCCTATAGGCAAATATTTATACTTATATTGATTGGTTTCTTTATTCAACCAGTTTCAATGCTAATAGGAAGTGTAACAAATCTTTTTTTTGGGGATAAGGTTATGGAGTATATGGCACTACTTAGTAATACATCATTCGTGGTAATGATTGTAGCCTTAGCTATAATACCAGCAATCATGGAAGAGATTTTTATGAGGGGGATAATTTTATATGATTTGAGGGGTCTAGGGCTAAAGTCAGCTGCTGTTTTAAATGGTTTTATATTTGGGGTTATGCATATGAATTTTACACAGTTTTTTTACGCATTTGTTTTAGGTATAGTATTTGTATATATAGTAAATATAACAGGCTCAATATATAGTAGTATAATAATTCATTTTGTGATTAATGCTACACAGGTTATACTGATGCGAAGCTTACTAGATTTAGGTGATATAGAGGGAAATGCTAGCATGTCAGTAAAGATTGGTGCTATAGGATTTATTGGTGTTATTTCTATTATATGCCTACCTATACTTATTTTATTATTTAAAAAGATTAAGGAGTATTCGGTATAAAAGATTAAACAAAAAAGATTAAATATATGTGGGATTTAATCTTTTTTGTTTTAGTTTTAATAAATTTAGAAATTAGTTTTATTAGTCTCCATGTCTTCTTTTATTTCAAAACCTGCCCTAATAGCCATTTCCTTGATAGCATTACGTGATACTTTCTTACCATTGTAATCAATAAGATTATCCATTGTGCCTGTGTGAACACATGCAGGTTGATATTTCTGCAATATAACACCCTCATCATTAACGAAAATTTCCAACGAATCCTTAACTTGTATGCCTAAATTACGTCTTAATTCAATAGGTAAAACTATTCTTCCTAATTCGTCAACTTTTCTAACAATTCCTGTCGATTTCATACAACAACCTCCTAAAGTAAAAGTAAATGTAAATTTTACTAAGTTTACAGATACTATAATACCATATATGTAATATAATGTCAATAGGAAGAAAACAAAATAGTATATATTTTGTAAGATTTTCTGTTTTACTTTAAAAATTTAACATATATAGTGAAATTATTATAAAATATCTAGAAATTACTAATAAAAATATCTAGAAATTTATAATAAATTAATGACAAAAACACTAAAATATGATTTAATATGTATAGATATATAATATTATTTTAAGGATAGATAGGTGATTATATGAGAAACTTAGTAAGGACAGAAAAGAAGTATTTACTTTACCATGTACTGATACTAAGCTTAATTAGTTTTTATTGCTTAGTAAGTTATGGGACTTTACATAAGCACGATAGTATAGTTAATTATACTATTATATTTTGGTGCATGTTCATAATTATAAAATACATAGGGATTGAGCTATTTATTAAAAAGAAGAGGATACTAGACGTGGGTATTTTAAACTTAAGTAGGATGTTAGAGATAATCCTATGTGCTATAGTAGTAGCTAGGCTTAGGTATATATATAATTTAGACATAACCATGGTTTATTTATTTATAGTGCTTGAAATCTATTTATTGACTAAAAATATAAATTTAAAATGGTATAAATTTTATTATATTATTATATTTTTGATGATAGATATTGTTACGTATAAACTAGACATTATAAATATAAATAATATAGGGTATTTAGTATATGTATTTGTGTTGTTCTTAATAATAGAGGGTGAAATGAAGGTTAACATAGAAGCTATTAGAAGGAAGCTAAGAGAAAATAAAAAGTTAATAGAGGGTATAAGGGGCAAAAATATAGAGCTGAAAATAAAGGAGTCGGAAATAAATCAGCTTTTAAAGAGATATAAGGATGAGGTTAATGAATTATATTTATTAAAAGTAATAGGTAATTTTATAAATACTTCTTTAGAGGAAGATGTGTTTATTGAGAATGTTATAGATGCATTAGTTGGAGTTATTAATTTTAATTTTTGTTGTGTAATATTATATAATGAGAATGGGCAAATTGTTGAAACGTATGTTAAAATGATATTATGTGATATAGATAGAGTAGAGATTATAGAGATGATAAAAAATGATATAGATAAAAATTTTAAAGATAATACAGGTATTTATATAAAAAATCAAAATGACTACAATGAGTGTTTAAATTCTAATATTATAATACCAATATGCAAGCGCGATATTAAATACGGAGAGATTATTTTAGCACATAAGGATAATAATTATTTTAATGATAGCAATATAAATTTATTAGAGGATATTAGAATGCAAGTGGCATTAGCATTGGAAAATGTGATTTTATACAAAAAAGTTAAGAAATTAGCTGTAACAGATAACCTAACAAAATTATATAACAGAAATTATTTAGAAAAATTATGGCCATTTATTGTTAAAAAAGCAACAGAAGCTAACCAAAATTTAGTAGTTGCTATGGTAGATATAGATGATTTTAAATTTATAAATGATAATTATGGGCATATTTTTGGTGATCAAGTATTGAGGGATTTGGCTCGAATAACCAAAAAGTTTTTTGAGACATATGAAGGAAAAGTGATAAGGTATGGTGGCGAGGAGCTTCTTATATTGATACTTAAAATGGAAAAAGAAGTAGCTAATAAAATTTTGGACGAATATAGAGAAAAGATTCAAAAACATGTTGTTAAATTTAATAGTATAGAGAAAAGTATAACTATAAGTATCGGATTTACAATATACCCTTTAATCGAAAAAAATATTGATAAAGCAATAGATTCAGCAGATAAGGCTTTATATTCTTCAAAACATTCAGGTAAGAACAGAGTAACTCTTGCAAAAGAAACTAAATAAAAAAAAATAAAAATAAATTTTTTATAAAATTATTTAAAAAATATAATAAGTGTGGTACAATAGATGTATAAGTATATATATAGGTATTAAAAAATAACGCGACTTTTCAAACTGGGGGGAGGAGCATGGGTTGGTGTAGATATTTAGTTGTAATAGCATTGATCATGATAGTAAATATGTCGGTTTCAAATGCAGATGTAGGAGAAATGGGATTCTTTTGTGGGGTTTCAGAAGGTGTAAAACTTCCTAAGGTGATGGATGATTATGTAAGCAGTGTGGTGCAAACTAATAATAAGAAAGAATTACGTTATAAGGAAGTAGTTTTTTTGACAGGGAAACCTCAAATATTTGAAGGACTTTTAACTTTTTCTAAAACAGGAGATGTTGACCCTAATCTGGATTCAGGCACATATACTGTAACATATTCGGTGACACCATATAAAGATCCTATAACGCAAGATACATTGATAAAAAGAGTTGTAACATTTAACGTGAACTATAGAAAAGTTGATAATCAGATACTTAAAAATTATGAGCTTAAATCGTGGAAGGAAACTATAACAATAGGTGAAGTATTATATACATTAGATTCAACTAACTCAGTATTTAATAATACTTTTATTGAATATAATGCTCCAGGGATTAAATATTATAAAGGGAGTATAGGGTATAGAGCGATTTATAAAAATGATGATCAGGTAATAACGGTAAATGTAGTAGGAGATAATGCGATTTATGGTTATGACCAAGTATGGGGGAAAACTGAAACTCAGCTTTTGAAGGTAGTGGTGGATTCTGTTGCTGGTTCTGATCAAAATACATGGAGACTAGAAGCAGAAGTTAAGCCGTCGATTAGCGTAAATAAAACAATGCAATATGATTCAAATAAACCTAATGCTATAGGCTTTGGAGGAAACTATCTTCAGGTTACACAGAATGAAAGTGGAATTGCGTATAAAGTAACTACAGAACCTACTAATATGGATTATAAGGATGTAGAAGGAACTGTAAGTATACCTTCATATAATACTTTTGAGCATTTAGTTGCACCTCTAAATACTGATTATCTTGAGGGAAGTTTTGCAGAAGAGGATATAAAAAAGCTCTATAGTCTAGAGATTTTAGATAGCACATTTGAATTTATTCCTAATGAAAAACTTACCAGAGCTCAGTATGTGACTTTACTCGTCAAAACATTAGGTCTTGATAAAAAGTATAAAGAGCCAAAAGGTTATAAGCCAGTGGCTACATTTGGGGATGTCGATATATATCATCCGCATTTTAGAAATATAGAGATAGCATCAGAGGTAGGTCTTGTAAAAGGTACGAATAAGGGGAACTTTCAGCCTGATAATCCTGTAAAAAGGGAGGAGGCATTTCTTATATATATGAGGGCACTTGGACTTTCTAGACTGGGGCAAGATATAACTCCTGTCACTCCTTTTATGGATGATGACTTGATTGCACCTTGGGCGAAAAAGGACATTTATGGACTATATAATCTAGGACTTATTAAAGGGGATGTTACTGGGAATTTAAGACCAAAGGATGAGATAACAAAGGCAGAAGGAGCAGCGATAATTAATAGATTAATAAATTACTTGCGAAAAGACATAGAGAATGATTATGTCGAAAAATTAATTGAATATTGAATTGAATATTGAAAGGAAGGTTGCTGTGAGAAAGATAATATATGGTTTTAGTGTTAGTTTGTTTATGTTAGTTTTTATATTTAATACTATAGGATACTCAGAGGATGTAAAATATACAGATGATGAGGAACAAGTAAAAGCGGTCTATCAAATAAAAGATATGATGGATACTATACTTGAAAATTATGTAGGTGGACAAGTAACCAGAGATGAGCTTGTTCAAGGGGCACTAGAAGGTATGTTTTCGAAGCTTGATAACTATAGCGAGTACTATACTTTAGATGAGTATAAAGACTTTGTAGAATCTGTTTCTGGAGAATTTGTCGGTATAGGAATAAAGGTTGAAAAAAAAGATGATGGATATATTTCTGTTGTTAATGTTCTATCTAAGACACCAGCAGAGGAAGGTGGTATGTTACCGGGTGATGTGATAGTTAAAGTAGATGGAGTGGATATAGGAAAAATGACCCTAGATGAAGCGTTAGTTAAAATAAAAGGGATAGAAGGTACTAAAGTTAAATTGACTATAAAAAGAGGAGTAGATACATTAGATAAGGTTATAACAAGAGATAAGATACAAATAAATGCTGTACAGGTTAAACGAATTAATGAATTATTTCTGGATGCCTCGGATAGAGAAATAAAAAGAATGAGATATATTAGTATTTCAGAATTTAATTCGAGTGTATATAGTGAGTTTAGGAAAGAAATAGAGGAAATGAAGGATAAGCATGTTAAAGGGATAATAATAGACTTGAGGAATAATCCAGGAGGATACCTAGATCAGGTTATAAGTATATGTAAATTAATTATTCCAGAAGGACCGATAGTTCATACTATAGATAAGAATGGGAATAAAATTACATATACTTCAGAATTAAAAACTCCACCGTTTAGCATAGTTGTACTTGTTAATGAAAATACAGCGAGTGCTTCCGAAATACTTACAGGAGCCGTTAAAGATTCAGAAGTGGGGATAATAGTTGGTGAGAAGACCTTTGGAAAAGGTGTTGTGCAGAAAATTTTCAGGGATGTGTATGGTAATTATTTTAAACTTACAGTTGAAGAATATTTAACTAGGAATGGTACTTCTATAAATAAAATAGGAATACAACCAGATATTGTTGTAGAAACTCCAGATTTTTTAAGCGGAATAAGCTCGAAATATAAATTAGATGATAGATCAGACGAAGTAAAGCAAATTAAAAAAATACTTAGCTTTCTAGGATATCAAATAAAAAATCTAGATGATTACTATGAACAAGATACATACGATGCAATATTAAAATTTCAAAAGGATAAAGGATTATTCCCTTATGGTGTAGCTGATTATACAACGCAAAATATATTGAACGAAGCATTGTATAATAAACTAAAAGCAGAGGATAGACAGTTAGATGTTGGGTATGAGATATTGAAAAAGAAGGTTTTTGGTGAATAAAATGAAATGCATTGACAAATATTTGAAAATATGATATAATTACATAAAATGACAGTATATTCTGTCATTTTATTTTGTGAAAATAATTTTTATAAGGAGAAAGAAATGGAAAAAATAATTAACATAGCAGTTATAGCGCACGTTGACGCTGGAAAATCAACATTAGTAGATGCGTTTCTAAACCAAAGTGGGGTATTTAGGGATAATGAGTTTGTGAGTGAATGTGTAATGGATAGTAATGATTTAGAAAGAGAAAGAGGTATTACGATATATTCAAAAAATTGTGCAGTTAAGTATAAGGATTATAAGATAAATATAGTAGATACTCCAGGGCATGCTGACTTTTCATCAGAGGTTGAGCGTATAATGAAAACTGTAGATACAGTAATACTTTTAGTTGATTCATCAGAAGGACCTATGCCACAAACAAGATTTGTATTGCAAAAGTCACTTGAAATGGGAGTAAGACCAATTTTACTTATAAACAAAGTAGATAAAAAAGATCAAAGAGCGGAAAAGGTTGTTGATATGACTTTTGACCTATTTGTAGAGCTTGGTGCTACAGATGAGCAGTTAGACTTTCCTATACTTTACGGTATAGCTAGGGAAGGTATAGTAAAAAAGAGTCTTGAGGATGCTTCTACTAACATAGATCCATTATTTGAAACTATTATACATCATGTAAAGCCGTATCCTAATTTAGAGCATGAAAATTTGCAGCTTCAGGTTTGTTCGCTTGCATATGATGAATACATTGGAAGACTGGGAATAGGAAGAGTATTTAGAGGAAAAATAAAGGATGGGCAAATAGTTTCAGTGTGCAAGAGCGACGGAACTATAGGAAAAGCTAAGATAACAAAGCTATTTATTTATCAAGGGATAAAAAGAACAGAGGTAAAAGAGGCTACAAGCGGGGAGATAGTTGTAATAGCTGGGATAAGTGACATATCAATAGGGGAGACTGTATGTAATGAAAGTACACCAATTCCAATGGAGATGCTAAAAATAGAGGAACCTACTCTTACAATGAATTTTTATGTAAACGATTCACCATTTGCAGGTAAAAGCGGGAAATTTCTAACAACTAGGCATCTAAAAGAAAGACTTGAAAAGGAGCTTGAAGTGAATGTAGGACTTAGAGTTGAGGCACTTGATAGAACTGATGGATTTAAAGTCTCTGGGCGTGGAGAGCTTCACCTAGCGATACTTCTTGAAAATATGAGAAGAGAAAGTTACGAGATGGGAGTTTCAAAGCCTGAGGTTATAATGTACGAAAAAGAAGGAGAGCTTGTAGAGCCAGTGGAAAGAGTTGTAGCTACAATGCCTGAAGAGTATTCAGGAGGTGTAATCTCAGCACTAAATTTAAGAAAAGGCATGATGGAGCAAATGGACACAGAAGCAGGTCATGTAAAAATAGAATATATGGTTCCAACTAGAGGACTAATCGGATTTAGGTCGGAATTTATAAATATAACTAGGGGAGAAGGTACACTTATAAGACGATTTGAAAGATTCGAGCCACACAAAGGTGAAATAGTTCAGAGAAAAAATGGGGTACTTATATCAGGAGAGGCTGGAATTGCTATGGGATATGCACTATTTAACCTAAGCGAAAGAGCAGAAATGTTTATAAACCCTAGTGTCGAGGTTTATGAAGGTATGCTAGTAGGGATAAACAGTAGAAAAGAGGACATGACTGTTAATCCATGCAAAAATAAAAAGCTGACAAACATGAGAGCATCAGGCTCTGATGAGTCAATAAAATTATCACCACCAATAAAATTTACACTTGAAGAAGCATTAGAATTTATAAATGATGATGAGTTAGTTGAAGTGACTCCGGGAGAAATAAGACTGAGGAAGAAAATATTAAACGAGCAGGAAAGAGTAAGGGCAGCGAGAAGAGCAGCAGCTGAGGTATAGATAAAGGAATATTTAATAAAATATTAATGATTCTTATATTGTTGACATGGCAAAGTACACAACACCAATTGAAACAACTAAGATAATGACTACCAATAGTAACCAGCTCAACTTGCAAAAGAAAATAAGAAATTTCAGTATAAGGTTATTAAAACTGTGGAGGTAGACTTTATTATCCGAGATAAAAACGGAGATATAATACCTGTTGAAGTTAAGGCGAGTGACAATGTACGAGCAAAAAGTTTAAACCAATTTATAACAAAATATAAACTAATATATGAAATACGAATATCAAGTAAAAACTTTGGATTTGAAAATGGAATAAGGTCCGTACCATTATATGTTGCTTATTTGGTGTAATATTATTTTAGATTTTGTATTACAAAAAAGATATAAGTAAAGTTTATATCTTTTTTGTGATTTGTTACTTAATTTTTACAAAAACACTTGAAAAATTTATAAAAAGATTTATAATATAAATATATAGAAACTAAATATAAAAAGAGACGGTAATAACTATTAAATTAAAGTGTATATATATAATTTAATAAAAATATAAAAGGAGGAAATAATATGAAGATTAAAACTAATGTAAAAAGATTTTTAGTATTTATTCTAATGCTTACTATAATTAATGTAAATATTGGAAATGGATATGCAATAGCAAGTTTAGTTCCTAGTATTGAAATAATTTCACCTACAGGTATGGAAAAATGTTTGGGGAAGATTGATATAATAGGAAGAATTAATTATCCCGGTACTGGTAATATCACAGTAAAATATCAAATAGAAGATATGGGAGGAAAAATTTTGTTAGGGCCAGATATAATAATAAGAAATTTGGTATCGAATGAAGAAAAAGTACAATTTATGAAAGAAGGAGTAGATATATCTGGTGCTAGTTTAGTATCGGATAATCATTATATTTTGAAGGTATTTTTAGAAACAGAAAATGAAGAGGTAAAAATAAGTAGCATAGGAGCAGGGGCATTACGCAGTATGGTATTGAAAAAAGACGGAACAGTATGGGCATGGGGATTTAACCAGTTTGGAGAGCTAGGAGATGGAACAACAACTCATAGGTATACATCAGTACAGGTTAGTGGACTAACTAATGTATCAAGTATAGCAACGGGACGTTTTCACAATTTGGCATTAAAGAATGATGGAACAGTATGGTCATGGGGACATAACCGTTACGGACAGCTAGGAGATGGAACAAAATATGATAAACATGCCCCAGTGGAAGTTAGTGGATTAACTAATGTATCAGGTATAGCAGCAGGAGGGGATATTAGTTTAGCATTAAAAACTGATGGAACAGTATGGTCATGGGGGAAAAATGATGAAGGAGAGCTAGGAGATGGAACAATAAATGATAGCTATACTCCAGTGCAGGTCAGAGGATTAACTAATGTATCAAGTATAATAACAGGATACAATCAAAGTTTTGCATTTAAAAATGATGGAACGGTATGGGCATGGGGATATAATGGTAATGGACTGCTAGGGGATGGAACAACAAATGATAGATATAGTCCAGTGCAAGTACCGAATTTAACTAATGTAAAAGCTATAGTAACAGGAGGATTTAATAGTATGGCTTTAAAGGAAGATGGAACTGTATGGACATGGGGAAATAATGTGTTCGGACAACTAGGAAGAGAAGGAACAGATGCTAATTATACTCCAACGCAGGTAACTGGAATAACTAACGTAATAAGCATAGCAAAGGGAGCGTTCCACAGTTTAGTATTAAAAAATGATGGAACAGTTTGGACATGGGGATCTAACGGTGACGGACAGTTAGGAAAAGGAGCTGATAATAATCAAGCAAGAGAAGTAAGTAATTTACAACCTACCTTATCAACTATGGATTATAGACATACACCCGTGCAGGTAAGTGGGATAACTAATGTAGCAGGTATAGCAGCGGGAGACTACCACAGTTTAGTATTAAAAAGTGATGGAACACTGTGGGCGTGGGGATATAATGGTAATGGACAGCTAGGAGATGGAACTGCAATTAATAGATATAGTCCAGTAAAAACAGATTTTGCAGTAGAAGAACAAAAAATAGAAAAAGCTATAGAATTTATAAAAGTCGATAATACCCTACCAAAAAATGTGGATGATATGTTAACAATGATAACATTTGAAGTACCAGAAAATAATGAAATAACATATCAAGCACTAGTAAATATAATAGTAAATAATAATCAGTCTGGTATAGCAAAATATAGATACAAGTGGATATGTAATCCACCAGAAAAACTAATAGGAAAAATTATAGTAAATGAAGACTTAGATGTATATATGAATGATTGGAAAACTGTTATAGGTAAACAAAATACAATAACTGAACAAACAATATTTAGAGAAAATGGAAATTGGTATTTATTTGCACAAGCAGTTGATAATAATGGAGACAAAATTTCAGTTAAACTAGATAAAAAAATAAAATTTGATATGTTAGCACCAAAAGTACCAGCAATAAACGTAAATATAGACAATAATAATATGATAAATGTAAGTTGGACAAAATTTCAGGAATATACACAGAAAGAGTTAGATAAGATAAACTCACCAGAGGGATATACATATGAAACATCAATAGGTACAACAGTAACGATACAATCAGGAGGAGAAAATATAGATATGATTTCATCTGGATTTGGAGAGATGAGATTGTATGTGCAGAAATGGGGTAAAATAGATAATAATGAAAATAATGGATGGTATAACATATTAAAGGATAAGCAATATATAAGAATAACAAATGCGGAAAAAATAAGTGAGATAATAACAAATGCACTAGTAATAGAAGAAATAAATAAAAAAGGAGCAAGATATAGAGTAAGCATAAGACATATAGATAAAGCAACACTAGATTATATAACAAAACACGATATAATAGATAAATGGGATAAGAGTGCTGTACCACAGAAATTTAAAGACACAATACTAGAAGGTGGAACTGTAGTAAACATAGGTGATATAGGAAATATAAGCTATTCAGGATGGAAAGAAGTATCTGCAATAGGTCTGAAATTTACACAAACTTTAGATGAGTTGAGACAGAGAATAGTTGAACTAAAGAAAAAAACTATAGAAAAATTTAAAGATGTAGATAAAAATGAATGGTATCTAGAAAATGTAGCTATTCTAACTGAAATGAATATAATAACTGGATATGATGATATGAGTTTTAAGCCTAATAACACAATAACAAAGGCACAATTTATAAAACTTGTAATTACAGCATTAGGATATAAAGATGTACCAATAGGAAAACAATACTGGGCAAGTGAATACATAGAAAAAGCATTTTCAGAAGGACTCATAGAAAATAAATATAGCGAGGGTCAAAATTATGATGCACCTATTACAAGAGGAGAAATGGCGATAATAATAGCCAAAATATTAAAAGATGAGCCAAGCAATGAAGAAATAATAAAATATGCAGAAGAGATACAAGATTTTGACAAGATAGGTAGACAAGATAGGTTATATATAATACAAACATATAAAAACAAGATAATACAAGGTTATTTAGATGGAGAGTTTAAACCGAATAATAATGCAACAAGGGCTGAGGCTAGTACAATAATAGTGAGACTGTTAGAAAAAGAATAACAATAGATTAGCATAACGATATTTAGAAACAAAAAAGGAGTGGTGCGATATGAAAAACAGTAAGAAAAAGTTCAGAAAAATAGTAGCTTATACGATGATAATATCTTTAATGTCTTCTATAATTAATATTACTACAGTAAACGCAGCTTCAGATACTTGGGAATTTGAGCATACTGGTGATGTACAAACTTTTACTGCACCAAAAACAGCTACGTATAGTTTAGAGACATGGGGAGCTCAGGGGGGGAATGCAGAAAATACTATAGCTTGGGCACGTGAAAGTGATATTAATCCTAATAGTAGCCATCCTAATGATCTAATCAAAGTTGAGAGAGGGGATAGTATAGGTGGATATGGTGGTTATTCATATGGAGAAATTGAGTTAAAAAAAGGTGAGACATTAAAGGTATACGTAGGAGGAAAAGGAAAAAACTCTTCTGATGGTGGAAAAGGTGGTTGGAATGGTGGTGGAAGTGCAGGAGGAGTAAATAATATTACTCCTGATGCGTCTGGTGGTGGTGGAGCCACAGATATAAGGTATAACTACAATAGAATAATAGTTGCCGGTGGCGGTGGTGGAGTTGATGCAAGTGATGATGACATATATTATGTGAGTGGTATAGGTTGGGCGTTTTGGTCGGACTATAGAGCACCTCAAAGAGGGGGAGACGGTGGAGGATTACGATCTACTGTTGGAAATCAAGGATATAAATCAACATGGTTAGGGATGGATCATTATGATACTACAGATATTGACTATGCTACACAGACTAAAGGATATATGCTTGGAACAGGTGGATCAGGAGGTAGTGCTGATTGTGGTTTGGAAAGTGAAACTAACTATGCTTGTGGAGGAGGAGGAGGATTTTTTGGTGGAAAAGCTGGGGATGGACATGTAAGTAATAGTTCGGGTGGATCAAGCTATGTAGGTGGAGTATTAAATGGTAGCACAATAGCTGGCAATCAAAATTTTAAATCTCCAGATGGAAGCCAAAGACAAGGTAATATAGGAAATGGATATGCAAGGATAAAGACACTAGCATGTATTAATTTATCGCAAAATATAGTAGAATATAATAATAAGATAGATATAGAAGGAGATGTTATAACACAAACTCCCGATCATTACACATTAAAATATCAATTAGAGGATCAAAATGGCAATATAAAGGTAGGACCAGGTACTATAATAGACGATTTAGTATCAAATGGAGAACAAATACAATTTGAAAAAAAGGGGGTAGATATATCAAATAGTGGTCTAACAGAAGCTAGTTATTATCTTTTGAAAGTATATTTAGAACCAAAGGGAAGTATAAAACAAACAAGTATAGCAGCTGGAATTAACAGTATGTCGATAAGAAATGGTGCAATATATACATGGGGAAATAATGCTTATGAAAAGCGCAGATATACTCCAGTAAAAATGTTTGAATTAGATGATGTAGAAAGCATATCAGTAAATGGAAAAAGGGTAATAGCATTAAAGGAAGATGGGACAGTGTATACGTGGAATTCGTTAGATGGTGCACTGTTTGATATAGAAAAAGTAGAAAGTAAACTTTTTACTAAAGCAAAAAGTGTAGTAGCAGGTGGGTCGCATTACATGCTATTAAAAGAAAATGGAGAATTATTGTCCTGGGGAGATAATAGTAGTGGGCAGCTAGGAGATGGGACAGTAACAAATAGAGATACACCAGTGATGGTAAAAAATTTGACTGATGTAAAAAGTATATCAGTGGGAGAAGGACATTGTATTGCATTAAAAACTGACGGAACAGTATGGACATGGGGACACAATTGGGGTGGCTGCCTAGGAATTCGTGTAAGGGATCAGTGGGACAACATTGATATTAATTACAAAGCACTTACTCCAGTAAAAGTACCAGGTTTAACTAATGTAAAAAGTATAGCTGCAGGGAATTATCAAAGCATGGTGTTAAAAGAAGATGGAACAGTATGGACTTGGGGGGGAGGCTGCTTAGGTAATGGAACAACAAATGATAGTGATATCCCAGTACAGGTGACAGGTTTAACTAATATAAAAAGTATATCTTTAAGTAGTAATACACGTAGTGTCATGGTTTTAAAAGAAGATGGGACAGTATGGGTATGGGGAGATACATCATATGGGTTATTAGGAGATGGGGAGAAAACTAATATAATTCCTATTTCGAGTGTAACAAGTCCCGTGCAAGTACCGAATTTAACTAATGTAAAAAGTATATCAATGGGAAGTTATCATAGTTTAGCCATGGAAGAAGATGGAACAGTATGGCAATGGGGATATAAGCCTACTACTACTAACTTGTATTCTGATGTTAGATTGGGTATAACTTTTTTCCCTTCACCACATCAAGTAGAATTCGGCACATCAACATTTCAAACAGTAGCATTTACAAAAGATGATAGTATACCACCAACAATAAGTTTTGAAGTTCCTACAAATAATAATATAATGTATCAAGCGCCGGTAAATGTGATAGTAGAAGATGAACAGTCAGGAATACAAAAATACAGATATAAATGGATATGTAATCCACCAGAAAGTTTATTAGGGGAAGAAATTAAAAATGAAACTTTAAATTCTTTTATGAGTGATGATTGGAAGATAGTAACAGGATATCAAAATATACTAACTGAAACTATAACATTTAGACAAAGCGGTCCATGGTATTTGTTTGTCCAAGCGGTTGATAATAAAGCAAATATGACTTCGAAAAGACTAGATAAACAAATAGAAATAGACACACTAGCGCCTAAGACTCCATCAATAGAAGTATTAATAGATAATAGTGGGGTGATGCAGGTAAGCTGGTCGAAATTTCAAGAATATACACAAGAAGAATTAGATAAGATAAACTCAGAAGAAGGATATACATACCAGACATCAATAGGTACAACAGTAACAATACAATCAAGTGGGGATAATATAGAAATGATGTCATCAGGATTTGGTGAAATGAGATTGTACGTACAGAGATGGGGGAAATTAGGAAGTTCTGAAAACTATGGTTGGTATAATATATTAAAAGACGGTGAACATATAAAGATAACAAATGAAGACCAAGTAAATCAAGCAGTTACAGATGCACTAACAAAAGAAATAATAAACGGAAATGGCGTTAAATATAGAGTGAACATAAAACATATAGATAAGGCAGCATTAGATTATATTACATATTATGGAATAAAGGATGAATGGGATGAAGGTGTAGTACCTCAAAAATTTAAAGATACGGAATTAATAACAGGAGAAATAGTAAATATAAATAATATAGAAAATATAGTAGAATCATCATGGAAAGAAACATATGTAAATTTAGGAACTGTAAAAATAAATGAACCTATAGTTGTACCGCAAACAATTACGCAAGGGGAAATAGAGACAAAATCACTACAAAATTCTTTAATTATACCACTAAACTGGGATAGGATTGCGGGGCGAGGAAGGATAGTATTATCATGGCAACCAGTAGAGGGGGCATCAGGATATTATGTAGAAATATGTGATGGTAACAAGTGGGATAGATATGATGTATCGGATGCAACTACATGGGATAGTAGTGCTGCAAAAATATATCCTACAGAAAGTTCTCTAAATAATTTTGTCGATAATACCTACGAGGAAGAGATGTTTTTACATAATACAGGATTAGAATTAAAAGATAACCCGATAAAAGTATACCTAAAAACAATAGGACAAATGCTAGATAACCAAACAGCATATTATGTAAGAGTAAGACCATATATAACAACTGTTATAAAAGCATCAGATGGAAAGATAATAGAACAAACTATTGAAGGACCGATAGGTTCAGAATCAGTTAAAGAAATACAACTACCAAATAGAACAGATTTGTCAAGTCCAACAGTAGCAACACTTATAGAATATATAGAAAATAACACAGCAGCATATATAACAGTAACAATGGTAGATACAGAAAGTAGACCTAAGAGTATAATACTATATAATAATCAAGGAGTAGAATTATATTCAACAAGCACAAATGGACAATATATGACAAACATATACAAAGTACATGCAAATGGCACATATACATTTACTGGGATAGATAATGTTGGGTGGTATACAGTTGCTAATGTATTGGTTACAGATATAGGATCGACTAAACCGATATTATTATTTAAAAGGTTAGATGATAAAGGATATGAACGAATAATATCAAAGATAACATTACCTAAAATTATAGAAAATGCACATTATACTAAATACGGCGTAGGGACTATGGATTCTATATGGGCTACTAAAGACTTAATTAGTGACATAATAGTAGATTAAATCCTAATGATTATAAGAACGATTATAATAAAACATATTATATCAAGCTAGGATCTTCAGATGCAAAGGGGTATGAAATGAAAGTAAATGGGGATGAAACGCAAATTAAAGAAGTAAGACCATAATAGAAGAGGGGGTAAAACTAAATGAAAAAGGATGTATATATAGTAAGGAGTATTATACTTATACTAACACTAGTTTGTTGCATAGGAGTTAATAATATAGAAGCGAGTTCACTAAAGTTTACTGATGTATCTGAAACAGCTTGGTATAAATCAAATGTTGATCAGTTGGTGCAAAAAGGTATAGTAAATGGATACACAGATGGTACGTTTAAGCCTAATATTACAGTTACAAAAGCTCAGTTTGTAAAGATGATAATAATTTCATTAGGATATAGGGATATACAAAACAGTAATGGTTATTGGGCAAATACTTATATAAAAAAAGCAATGCAAATAGGAATACTTTCTCCAAAAGAAATAAATATAGGAGAATATGAAAGTCCGATTATTAGAGCTGATATGGCAGTAATAGTAACAAGAGCACTACAAGAGAGCTATGCTGAAAACATAAAAGACTACAAAGCTTTAATAAAAGATTATGATAATATAAAAGACTTCTATAAAGATTATATATTAAAAGTTTACTCAAAAGGCATAATAGGGGGCTACGAAGACGGAGAATTTAAAGCAGGTAATAGCCTAACAAGAGCAGAAGCTAGTGTAATAATGATTAGAATGATAGATGCAAGTAAAAGGGTAGCAGTAAAAGAAATCATAAGCCAAGAAGATATAAAAAGGCTGCAAGGATATCCACTAAGTAAAAATGCATCAAAAACAGGATATACGGGTAGAACTGTAAGCTTTGGACAAGTAAAGACAGCAATAGGAGAAGAAAGAGTAGATTATTCAATAAAAAT
>MGOW01000068.1:6735-6947 GCA_001797255.1 Clostridiales bacterium GWE2_32_10 | reverse complement strand
ATATCAAGTATCATCTCCTTATCCGTCATATACAGAACCATCACTATGATATACTAAAACTCTTGTGGTTTTTCACCTGCATTGCCTAGTTTATTTTTATTCCAATCTACATACAGTTTTCCCTCTGTATTCAGTTCTGCAATTAGTATATGCTCTATGTTTTGAACCCCTGCTTTTTTAATTTCATCTTTTAACCAATTTTCATCTAGTTT
>MGOW01000068.1:0-6709 GCA_001797255.1 Clostridiales bacterium GWE2_32_10 | reverse complement strand
TCTGACCTTCAATGATCAAAGGTAGAGCCATTCCTTCATATCCCGTACTAATTTTCAAATCTTTCGCTTTAACAGGTCTTTCTTGTGATTTTGGTATTACAGAAAGATTTCCATTTGGCTCTATAATTGCAAATTCAACTTCTGATATGTTAGCATATCCTTCTAATCGCAATAATGACATCAAAAAGCTTACGTTCATTTTGTTTAGTTTAAGTTCATTTTTATCAATTTTTCCATTTACTATTACAATGCTTGGTTTGATATCTATGTTATAAAATTTTTTATGCAACGATATTACTCCTACTGCAAGTGTACAAATAGCTATAGTAAAAACACCTAACGCTTGCTTTGAAGGTATCTTATATACTAACGGTTCTGCCGCTATATTAGATATGAGTAATAAAGCAGCAAGCTCATATGATGTCATTTGAGATATCGACTTCTTACCCAGCATCCTAACTGCTGCCCATATTACCAAAAACATTATTATACAACGTGCAATATATACTATAATTTCCACCATTAAGTCCTCCTCTATGGTTCAGGTACTATCTTTTTAAAGTTAATGAAATGTCCCATAACTCTATTTGCACTTTCTACAGCTCTATTTCTATCTTTGATTTCTATCGAACTCCTTAATACTTCAATTGCATCTTTCATTTCTGAATAGTCATGCTCTGCATTATTTAATGCAATAAGATATTTACCATTTAGCCATAGTTTATTAAATTCTTCTTCTTTTTGCTGTGCCATTTCCCAATTTTCTTTCTTTGCTTCGTCCATTATCACTTTTAACGTATCTTCAAATCTATTGCCACTATCGTAAACATAATTTTGTACTACAAAAAATACTGCAAATATTATAACTATTATACCTATCAATCCTCTTGTTATTGTATTATTGCTCAAACTATTCCCCCTCACATTTCTACTAGTGGTAATATTTTCTACAATAATATAAATTATTATTCATATTCCTTTATTAATTACTAGCTACCACGTCTTGGACATTTTCATTGCTCCTTTCATTTCTAAATTTTATATTAAATTTCTTGATCCCAAATCAACCGTACCCTCTCATTCTCCCTAGCATAGTCCTCTACCCGCTTTGTAAAGCCACTCCTAGAAAACACATAGTAGTACTTATCATCACACCCAAATATCTCACTTTTCCTAATCAAATCCTCCACCACTTCTATATCCACTTTCTCATTTCTATACTTACACTCACCAAATATCATACTTTCATTCCCTATACCCACTATATCAATCTCTTCTTGTTTTTTAGTCTTTGGGTTGCCGCCCCACCATTTCCCTATCTGCTCTATCATAAACGGATTCTCTTGTTTTTTATTTAGCTCTATTAGATAGTCAATGCAAATATCCTCGTAAATATAAGATACATATCCATTTAACTCATCTTTTATTTTATCATATACATACTTCGTGTTTCCCTGCTCTATTAGGTTTACGTTGTTTACTACAAATTTATAGTAAAATTTAAATAGGTTATCGTTCAGTTTATATATAGATTTCCTCGAATTATCTTTTTCCATTATAGGTGTAACTCGAGTTATTATCCTAAGCTCTTGTAGATTTTTTAGATATGTAGCGGTCTTGTCTGTAGTTGCCGAAATTTTGGTGGCTATTTCATTTAGCTTACTGTATCCACCTGCTATAGCTGAGATAATCGAGTTGTATAGTGCTGGTTGTCTCATTTCTTGTTTCAGTAGGTTTATTGGTTCTTCATATAAATAAGCTGACGTATCTAGTATGTTGGATATTATATTTTCTTTAACTGATTTTTTATAATCAAATTTTAATAAATACTGTGGTACTCCACCTAAGATGGAGTATGTAATAATTCTGTCATTTATGCTATAATTTTCTAAAAACCTTGATGCTTCATAAAAATTGAATGGCTTTATTTGCATTTGGGCTGTTCTTCTACCGAAAAGTGGACTTTTATATCCTAAAACCTTATTTTCCATAAAGCTCATGGCTGAGCCACATAGAATTAACATTATCTTTGTTTCTAAAAATTCATGGTCTATGATGTTTTGTAAAATAGACATGAGGGTTCTGTTTGCTTTCGCAATATAAGGAAATTCATCTATTACAAGTATCAGTCGCTCATTCTTTGCTTTGCTGGCAATGTATTTAAATGCTTTTAGCCAATCTGTAAATTTATCTATGTAATTCTCTTTGTATTTTTCTAGTACAACCTCTGTAAATTTTCTGAGATTAAATTCATTGTCAAATTCCTCTGCAACAAAAAATATGCTTTCTTTATCTTTGCAAAAATTTGAAATCAAGGTAGTCTTTCCGACCCTTCTTCTCCCGTATATCACAGCAAACTCAAAGCTATCACTACTATATAGCTTCTCTAAAGTACTGAGCTCCTTTTCTCTTCCTATAAACATACTACCACCTCCGAATTAGTATATCTTAATTTAGTAAATTAAGATTTGGTAAATTAATTATAACACAAAAAAAGTATTCATGTCAAATACTTTTTCTGCTTTACCATCGTCATTCGCATAATTAACAATAACAATTGCTCCATGTATCCAGACTTCTTGTTAAAATCTCACTCCCCAATTTCCCCCAAAATACCAAGTATCGTCTGCTTATCCGTTTTTTATCAATCTACTCTCCGCAGTTTCCTTCATGCTCATGCTTACTGCAAACACTTCCATCTGATTTTAGGTTTTCTTTTAGATACTCATTTATCAAATCCCCAGCTTTTCCGCTTGCTCCAACTATTACTTGGATGTTATTTTCATTAAATAGCTCTTGTGCTCTTTCTCCCATTCCCCCTGCAATTATGATGTTTATTCCCTTTTCGTTTAAATACACTGGCAAGAATCCTGGTTTGTGACCTGGGTTTTCTAGGAAATACTCATTTTTAATATCCTTCCCTTCTACCTCATAAACCTTAAATCCTTCACAATGACCGAAGTGATCACTGCTCATATCTCCATTACACGCTATCGCTACATTCATTTTCAAATCCTCCTATTTTTATTATTTTTTCGGCTATATTCCTTACTTGCTTGCCTGCTAAGCTATCATGAAAGCGAGTTATTGGTTTTAGTTCATTTATTGATTTTATAACTGCATCATCATAAGGTATTAGTCCTATAACCTCTACATTATTTTCTTCACAATACCTCTTGATATTATCTGTCATATCTTGGTTTATATCGTATTTATTTATACATACTAATGTTTTTAGTTTAAAGCTTTCTACAAGCTTTAATATTCTTTCCAAATCACTTAATCCTGATACAGTAGGCTCTATGACTATAAGGCAAAGATTTACGCCAACTATACTAGCGATTACAGAGCACCCTATACCAGGTGAACCGTCTATTATTGTTATATTATTATTGTCTGCTTTCTTTCTAAGCTCAGTTATTAGCTTTCCTGAACCATCTGCACCTATTTCCATATCAGCCCTTACTAGCTTTCCATCTGTAAGCCTAACTTGCATTATATCAGCTACTTTATTTTCCTTTAGCCTTACTGCCTCTACAGGACACACAAGATTGCAGACCCCACAGCCTTCACACTTTATTGTATCAATAATATACTCATTATTATACTCACTTATTGCATCAAATTTACAGTTTTCTATGCATTTATTACATTTTATGCATTTGTCTATTTCTATGTATGCCTTTTTCCCAGAGTGAAATTCTTCCTTTGTTATTTTCTCTCCAGTATAAAACAAGTGCATATTTGCGGCATCAACGTCGCAGTCGATTTTAGTGCTGTTTTTTATTACTTCTGATATTCCTACTGCTATAGTTGTTTTGCCTGTTCCACCCTTGCCACTAAGCACAGCTATTTGCATAATAAATTCTCCTTCACTTTATTACTTAAGCTTTCAAATATTTCTTTATACCTGTCATCCTCTAGTAATAGCTCGCCTTTTGAATATAGAACTGCAACATTTTTATCATGTTTTATTTCAGCTAGTATATGTATTTTATTTTCTTTGCAATAGTCTTTTATAATATTATTTTCTTCTGTGATCCTATTTATCACTACTCCAAAAGGTATATTTAAATCTTCTACTAGCTTGACCGCTCTACCCAAATCATGTAATCCAAATTTGGTAGGTTCGGTAACGAGTATGGCTGCATCTGCATATTCTAAGGTTTTTACTACATTGCAGGATGTTCCTGGTGATGCATCTATCATGTTTAGGGTATCATCAAGATTATTTAGGATTTCCTTTATTATTGGTACTGCAATAGGTTCACCGATATTTAGAACACCTCGTATACATTTTATGTGGTTTGCTTTCCCTTTTTCTATGATTCCTATATTTTTCTTTTTATAGTTTACCGCATCTACAGGGCAAACAATTTTGCATCCTCCGCAGCTATGACAGAGCTTATCAAAAACTAGCACTCCTTGTTTTGTTTTAGCAAGTGCATTGAATTCGCAGAAATCCACACATTTAAAGCACATCACACATTTTTGTTTATCAATATCAGGTATGTCTATTTCAACATAGGCTGTCTCTTCTACTACTGATTTAAGAAAAATAAATCCGTTTGGTTCTTCTACGTCTGTATCTATATAGTTTGCTCCCATATATACTGCAAGATTGGTAGATACAAGCGTTTTTCCTGTTCCACCCTTTCCGCTAAGTACTACTATATTCAATACTCCTTCACCTCTAACTTATTTTCTTTATAATCTGATATGATATCTGAAATCTTCTTAATACCAGATGTAAAAAATTTCACATCTGATGCTTTAAGAACCTGAACTGCATTAGGTCCTAGTATGCCTGTAACTACAGCATCTACATTTTCATTTAGTAATAAATTAGCTGCTTGTATTCCCGCTCCACCAGTAGAGCTGATAGCTGAGTTTTCTATTGCCGTTAACTTTTCTGTGTCTGTGTCATATATTTGGAAATATGTACATCTTCCAAATCTTAAATCTATCAGGCTTTCTTTTTCTTTGCCTTGCGATGAGATTGCTATCTTCATTTTAGTTACCCCCTTATTATTTCGTGAGCCTTCTCGAAAAGTCCAAAGTTCTAGTGAGTACTACATCTCCTGTACCTGGTGGCATATCAATAACTAGGCAGTCAAGCTCGCCCCAGTCCACATCTGTAAAGAATTGATTTACCATATTAGATACAAGCGGGCCTCTCCATATAACAGGATCACTTTCATTCTCAAGTAAAAAGTTCATAGACATGACCTTTATACAATCTTCTGTTGCAACTGGTATTATTTTTTCATTATTAGAATACGCTTTTGGGTTTGATAAATTTAACATTCTAGGTATACTAGGTCCAGTTATATCAGCATCTACAATACCAATATGTAATCCTTTATTATTAAGTCCTTTTGCTATAAGTGTAACTGTAGTAGACTTCCCAACACCACCTTTTCCACTCATAACCCCTATAATATTCTTGATATTTACAATATCCTTATTAGTACATTGCTCTTTATTTTGACATTCTTCACATTTATTAATAATAATCACCCCTTCAACTATAAATAGCATATGCTATTTATATAATAATACTAACTTTTATTTTTGTCAATCTTTTTTTGATATATCTATATTAACTATTCAGACAATGTTATTAAAAGATAATGTTCCTTTCAAAAATTTAGGTAGTGACTATTATACAAAATTTAATGTTGAAGCAAAAGCAAAGTATTATATAAAAAAATTACAAGAATCTAGAGATATTAAGCCATTTAATATTAGTTGACCTCAAATTTATTTCCTCAATACCTTTTATATCCTTAATCTTAAAATCATTCTCATTGTACTCAACCAACTGCATCTTAAGACTAGCGTCATGCTTTTTGCCTGTATATATTACACTTCCTGGCGGCTTACCTATCTTGTTTCTGTTATGCTTCCGTTTTATCATTTGTTACACATCCTTTTAATATCGTATCTCCTCTAAATACAGCCCACATGCTAAAGCCATCTCTCCTGTTTGGTCTCTTTTCTTTAACTCTAGTATTCTAGGTATATCCTCACCCTTTTTCCTATCTAATCCTATTTCTATAAGAGTACCTATTATTCGCCTTGCCATGTTATGTAAAAAACCATCTCCGCTTATTCTTATTTCTATAAAGTTATTTATTTCTTTTATTTCAATACTTTTTATGTTTCGTAGCATTGATTTTGATTTAGATTTTGCGTTTGTATATGCAGTGAAATCATGCTCCCCTAAAAAATATTTAGACGCCTCTCTCATGATTTCAATATTCAGTTTTTCCTTTACATACATACTATATTTTCTCATGAATGGGTTAGCATGTTCTTTATTCCAGATTTTATACAAATATGTTTTGCCATTTGCATTGTATCTAGCATGAAATCTTTCTGAGGCTTGAATGACCTCTGTAACACAAATATCTTCGGGTAAATATTTATTTATATAGTTTTTTGTATCTAAAACATTCAATTTATCATTTACCATAAAATTCGCCACCTGACCAAGTGCATGAACCCCTGTATCGGTTCTGCTACAACCAATTATTTCTATTTTTCTATCTAACATCTTAGACAATACATTCTCTATCCTTGCCTGTACTGTATCATCAGTATTACCTAACCGCTGCCAACCTTTATATTTGTTGCCGTCGTACTGGATTATTAATTTATAATTATTCATTCTTTTATTCTCCCTTTTTTATTCTATATTTCTCAT
>MGOW01000067.1:1812-8911 GCA_001797255.1 Clostridiales bacterium GWE2_32_10 | reverse complement strand
TTTTTTCGGTTATTTCGTATTTTATTTCTGCCATGTGTTTATCCTCCTTTGTGTTTAATTAAATTGTTATTAAGATTTGTTTTTTTTATTTAAAGTCTTTGTCGCTATATCTTTTATATTATCTGCATTATTTTTTTTAAATATTTTGTCATCATCTAATTTTTTCTTTTCCTTAAGAATTATTATAATGGCATCATACAAGTCATCAAAATACCTCAAACACTCTTTTTCGGTTAATTCGTGTATGCCTTTACTTAATATTCCATAAATATGTATATTATCTTTTAAATGTTTTGGCAAATACTTATCTAATTTTTTTATTTTTTCTTCCATATGTAAATTTTTAAACTTCTTTTTTGTTACTCTATCATTAGTAAAATCACTATCATATTCTTTATATGCAGCATATATTAATTTTTCAAAAACTCTTCTTAAATATACAAAAGCCGCAACTCCAACATCATGTGATTTTAAGCCTATAGCTTTTCTTATTTCATATATGTCATTCTTATTTATAATTTTATTATATTCTTTCAACGTTTGATCATAGTTAATAGTTGATGGATATTGACCTATCTTAATTAAATTGTAATCATCTGTAATGTAAAAGATTATCTTTGCAATATGTTTTTTAGTACATATAGCTTTTATTGTAAATGTGTTTTCATTGTCAAGATATTTTTGTTTAAATTCTTTTAACCTTTCAATCTGTTTTTTTTCTGCACAATTATATTCAAAATCATATTGTTCTTCTGAATTAATATGATTGGTATTAAGAATATTATTCAACATATATTTATCTATTTTTTTACATTCTAACTTAATTGATTCTAATTTACCGCAAAACGGACAATACCCTACAACCGTAGTATTAATACCAACCATCTTTTTTAGAAGCTGTATATCTTGACTCTCAATAAAACTTTCAAAACTTATTATATCCGGTATATCCTCATCATCATATCCTATTGTTTCGTAAGTGCTTTCAGTTGTGATATCTAAGTCAATAATAATTTCTTTATATAATGCAGTACTAAATATAAGTTTTTCTATATGCCCCCTATAATCTTTCAGTTGCAATTGTTTCATAATTACCCACCCTTTTTATCAATTTACGCACTTTATTATACACCACCATTTTCTTTCATAACTATATAATTAATTTCATCATTATACTTGTTAATTCAATAATAAATTCTATTTCATTTTTATTTACATTATCATCATGCTTAATATATTCATTTTGATATTTACTATAATATTCTACAAGCTTTACTAACATATTTCGTAGTTCATTTGAAAAGTTCTTAGTTTTTAAATACTTACCAATTTCCCCAAAATTATTTTCCAATGATTTATTATTATTTAATACATCTTTCAACAGTATTTCAAATGATAATCTCATATTGTCTAATGTATTTCTCTGAAATATGTTATTATTATATTGGGTCAGTGCTTCTTCGTATAATTTTAGCGATTTTGGATACATACCAAGCCAATGTTTTGTTTTTATAATCAACTCTCTATTATTTAAACCGTTTTCTTTATTTATGCTAAATTTTGAATATTCATTGATTAATTTAATTTTTAACTTTTTTACTTCCTCATTATCGCTAAATAACGGTAAATCACATAAATGATTTATAATTTCATATTGTTGATAGCCATTAAATGCTTGTAAGTTATAATTTAATGCTGTCCTTTTATTTGGCGTACCTTCTAGAAAAGGGTATATTCCATATGGAATATCTACGTGATATTCAACTGCGTATAACGATGAATATTTTACTATTTGAGTTCCTGAAAGTCCTTTTTCTGTATCTCCTAAAATATCACTTGCATATGTTATAAATGGAACACTCATTTTATCTATCTCTCTATTATTCAAGTTACTTACTGTCATTATATGCCCCTCCTTTTATTATACCTTCTCAATAATTTCTATCTCTTCAGATGTAAATCCATATATTTTATAAATATATTCATTAATTTCTTTTTCCTCAAAGTAAATATCTAGCCCATTTTTTACTTTTATATTTTTAACTATTTTTTCTATTTCACATATATATTGTTTGTCCACATCAACAGCAATTGGAAAATCTTCAATATATTTAGTCTTAAATCTAAAATATCCTCCTCCAAGAACGCTTCCTGTATTATTAAGATAAAACCACATTACCTTTGAGTTCAATATTCCGAGTAAATATTCATAACTCAATGTTATATCCTTCTTTTTTATCATGGCATAACACATATCGTTATAATAATATTTATTATTATCCAAAATCATTGAAGTGCCATAGCACACATCTGGGGTAATTATTTTTTCGTTCTCAAAGTTCTCTACTCTTCTAAAGTTCCATAAAGAATACCAACTAGGATACTTCATTTTTTCTGTACCTCTATTCTCTAATCTGTTTTTTATAGATAATAGATATTTGTATGCTTTAGGATAACATTGCTCAATTTCTTTCTCTTCTATTAGAACAGTTTTACTATCAACTAATTTATAAGGATATATTATATAATCATTTTTATATACTGAATTATATCTTTTTAATGAATTGCCTGTGTACATTTTTTTTGTAATACTTTTTTCTACTAATACAAAATCACTCACAACTTCTGAATATGCATATATATAATTTTCCTTTTCTTCTCCATCTTTTAGGCAGAACGCTTTATTATCTCCTGTTGTTATTCCCTTATAAATCCCTTGAAATATCTCTTTTGCTTTTGTACCTTTCTTTTTTATTTTATCTATTATTTCAATATTTTTGTCATTTGCAAATATCCATTTTTTATTATCTTGAAGTAACATATTTATTTTGGTAAAACCTTTTACATTTATATTATGTATCTCGTCGGCTATCTCTTTCCCATTATTTAAATCTTTATTTACCTCGTAATAATTACAGTTTTCATTTATGTGATTGTTAAATATCCATATTAAAGATGTATATGTAGATGCATTAAAGACTTTATGTGCTCCAAAACTAATATATTTATAAAATTCATAATTATGGGCGATTACATTTCTCAATCCTTTACCAAACTCTGATACTATCCAATTATGCGGCATTATATAATTTAATATCCCTGACTTATGTTTTAAATATCTAAGTCCATTTTCTACAAATAAAACATACAAATCATAATAACCAGTAGCACCTAGAAATTTTTCTTTATACTTATTTGTCAACTCTGGTGTATTTTTAGTTATACCTTGAATTCCTAAATAAGGCGGGTTCCCAATCACCACATCAAATCCACCCTTCTCCCTAAACACCTCCACAAACTCCAGCTTCCAGCTAAAATACGGCTTCTTATGCTTCCCGTCTATCTCCTTAAACTCCCCCCACGTATTCGCACCTCTAAAATTCAAGGCTATTAAATCAAGTCTTATTTTCTTAATCTCATCTAGTAGCTCCTTCTTTTGTTCACTATTTGTTGTTTTGTAATACCTTTCCTTCAGCATCACCAGCTCTTCTAGATGAACATTCTTTTGATTGTACTCAAAATCAAGCTGCATATTCTCCATGTCTAGAGCTATCTGTCTGTTAGTTCCTGTCCATACCTTCAGTTCGTCTAGCAGACCTTCGTCAAATAGCTTTACCCCCTTGTACTCATCTATCAAGCTATTGCCGCACATTATCTTGCAGTCTAGGTTTGGTAGTGTATGCGGTTCGGGGTTGCTTTCATTTATCTCTTGGTCTACCACTATAGATAACCAAAGTCGTAGCTTTGTAATATCAACTGCACTCGGCTCTATATCTACTGCGTATATACAGTTTCTTATTGTGTTCCATTTCAGTTCATATATATTCCTGGTTTTCAGTATATACTCCTCTCCTAGTTTTCCGTTTTTATTTAAAAGTAGAAAGTAGTATGTAAGCGTGTCTCTAGCCCTCACTATCTCGTTGAGCATACCAAGAGGAAATGCTCCCGAACCAACAGCGGGGTCTGCCACTTTTATGTTCTTTAGGGCTTCATCTATTTTCAATACGTTATTGTATATGGTGTCCCCTATTATATGTACATCATCCTTTGCATCTCTTTGGTCTATGTCCTTTATGATATCTCCGTATTGGATGAATTCCTTTATTTCCTCATAGTCAACGCCAACCTCGTTTACTAGGTAGTTTGCTAGGCTCTCTTGGCACATGTAGTGAACTATTTCTCTCGGTGTGTAAAATGCTCCCTTTGATTTTCTATCTGTGATATCTAGCAGGTTTTCAAAGATTTTACCTAGCATCTCTGGGTCAACTGCTACATCCTTTTCTAGTGGCTCTTCTTCGTTCATCGTAAAGTTATATCTACCAAATATATCTAGTATTCCATCCGCATTATCTTTGCCCTTTTCTTTTTCGTTTGAAAACAAGCTATTAGGTATCTCAAACTCGGTATTCTCCCAGTGGTAGCCTCCTATAGCTTGAAATAATCCTCCATTTAGGAAAGGTATCTTGCAGTTAAATACATTGAAATAATCGTTATCCCTCTTTTTATTTAGTGCTCCATAAAATAATGGCTCTAAGAATTTATCAAAAAAGTTATCAGTTGTGTTATTCTCACAGTGATCGAATATTGTCCTTATGAAGTTTTTATTGCCACTTCCCCATGGATTTTCATTTTCATATTTTGTTTTCACAAAACAGTCTGATAATATAGATGCCTGTTCTTTACTCAAGCTATCAGTGGCCATATTCTTCCTCATTATTCTGTTTCCACTTTTGTCTGTATTATATACCTCATCCATTATCTTTTTATGTACAACGTCTTGTTTATTGTATATTTCACTATACTCTTCTTTCTCAAGCTTTATAGGTACTAGCCTTACTCCTAACCAACCTTTCTTTTGTATGAAATATAAAAATATAAGCTGCCCCATTAGTTTCTTTGCAAACTCTTCACTTGTAAAGCCACATCTAGTAGCCTCACAGTTGAATTCGGGATTATTATCTAGAGATTTCTTTAGATCTAGATACTTGTCCTTATATTGTCCAAAGAATTCTTTAGTGACCTTCTCTACACTAAATACATCTTCTATTTCTTTTACTGTATGCTTTTTTGTATTGTTATTTAGCAGTCCTAACAGTTGCTTTTCGGCAGTATGGTTTGGCTCGCCCTCGCCTACAAGATATGAATATCTTTTTGCAGGACTTATCTCCTCTTTATACCCCTTAGGTGTAAACTTACCTTCTTTTTTGACAAATGATAGTCTCCATATAGTTTCATTTTCATTATAAAATGCAACCATAGCAGCATCATACTTATATTCCGCAAGCAAATGCGCAACATAATTTCTTTGTAGAGTTCGTGCATTTGCAGATGATTTATTGTCGATGACTTTTATTATGATTGCACCTATCTTATTTCTATCTTTATCCTCGTACCATGCAAACCTTTCTACATAATCTATATGTCTCTTGTACTGCTCAGAGGTTGGGTTCTGCCTCCTAACGGGTAGCAAATCTGCTTGCTCTAGGTTAAGCAAATCCGTAATAAACTCCTTAAAGCTATCTTCCTCAAATGGTTTCTTTAGCATCTCTAAATATTTTATATAGTTTTCTTTTATATCCACTTACGCCAACCCCTTTATTTTATCATGTATTCTGATAATATTATTTCAATATCAACATTTTCAGAATCAGTAGTTTCGTCTTCTGTAATTACCATATTCAAATAACTTTCTGGTATAATACTTTCAAGTAATTTGTAAAATTTCATCGGACTTATAGCAGTTTTTAGTATCTTATTACCATCCTTTACTATCCTTGACGGCAAATCTCCATTTTCGAGCAAGTATATGTAAGTATCAATATTGGCAAGCTCTAAATCCGTAAACTCAGAATGTTTTCTACAGTCCTTCAGGGCCCTTATAATATCCTTTGCATTACTTCTTCCTTTTTTACTCTCTACCGTTGTTTCCTCAACCTCATCTTTTATAAGCGCTTCCTCAAAGCTTTCTTTATTTTGTTTTAAAAAATCATAATAATCATCCTTTATATCCTCTCTCTTATCCTTTTTATCTGCCGCTATATAGCTTATCGCATTTTCAAATATTAACTCTTCAGAAATTTGCTGACCTGTTAGGTAAAACTTCTTTAGATACCCTTTTCTGAAGAATGTTAATAACCCATTTTCTGAACATTCAGTTTGTTTTCTGGCTGTTTTTATTTTTTTTGGCATGTTCTTGACCTTATTAAAAAGCTCCTTATCATTATCCCTAATCTCCCTTATTTTCTTCAAATAACTGAGTTCTGACAATATCCCATCCTCTTCCTCGGTTATATCATTTGTTATTTTTCTAAATAACTCATGTGTAGTAATTTGTTCATCCTCTGTTATGAATTTTGAATCCTCACCCAATATATCATGGAACATCTGTATCTTCGATGTTATATTATCTTCTAAACTTATATGCTCGCTAGACTTGCTAGTTGGAAAGAAATTATAAATATAAAGCTCTGCATGCTTTGTCCCTACTCTATTTATCCTACCAACCCTTTGCATTATTTTAGTTGGATTCCAGGGCAAATCATAGTTTACTATAACATTCGCTCTGTGGAGATTTATACCTTCTGCTAGGACATCCGTTGTCACAAGCACTCTATATTTATCATCCTTTGCGATTTCTTTATAATTGGGGTCAAAGTTAGCTTTTATCACTCTTCGGATTGAGTCATTTGTGCTACCTGTAAAACATATAACCTCTTCGCCTACGCTCTCTTCTATACTCAGTGCTACATACTCTGCTGTCTCCTTTGACTCGGTAAATATAATCAATTTACCTTTCTTTAAGTTGCTGTTTTCTTTTATTTCACTTAAAAAGCTTTCTAGCTTACAATCCACTCTGACTTCCTGCCACATCCTTAAGACTTCTTTTAGTAGCTGTAAATCAAACTTCAAATCACACAAAAATCTTTCATCAAACTGTTCTTTGGTAAATTTAAATGCTTCCTCTCGCTCGACACCAAGCTCTATTTTCTCTATTTCTTCTTTATCAAGTAAATCAAATATATTTAGTTTCCTACTAATATACACAGTACCCTCGTTGTACATTTCTATAAAACGCTCATATGATTCTATGAATCGCTCT
>MGOW01000067.1:0-1754 GCA_001797255.1 Clostridiales bacterium GWE2_32_10 | reverse complement strand
TCATGAACCCACCCATATTAACTTGTCCACCTAATAATGTTCTTTGCATAGGTGTTAGTTCGTCTTTAATAACATACATAAGTGGCTTATACCTTGAATAGTTTAGTGCTACTATTTTCTCTATTGTTTTCTCAAAGACATCTTCAGTTTTTGTATCAAACTCATATATCAATCTCTCAGGTTTATTAAGCTTTGGAAACTCTAATCCCTGTTCCTTAAGGTCATCTCCATATATTTTTTGTATCTCCGTCCTTGTTCTTCTTATCATTATATGCCTTAAGACTTTGTCTCTTATATACTCTGATATTTCTTTACTTGCCTTTTTGTACTCATCTGTACCCTTTTCAAATTTCTTAAGCTTTGCTTGTAGTCTATTAAACACTTCCTCTATATTTTTTATATTAGGTATTATATTAGAATTGTTTTTAGGTTGAAATAAGTATATTTGGTTTGCAATATCTGTGCTATAATTGTTTTGAGGTGTAGCCGATATCAGAACGACTTTTCTTTTAAAGCATATTTCATGCAGCATTTTGTAATTTTCTGTTTCATTGTTTCTAAATTTATGTGACTCGTCTATAAACACATATTTATATCTTTCTACCCCGTCTTCTATTATCTTATCTAATTTACCAACTGATTCAACATGTACTCCTCCAACACCAAAATCCTCCATAACCCTTTGCCAATAGTCAATAAGAATAGGTGGACATATTATAAGCTTTTTACTTGATAGTTCTTGTGCCAACATTGCACATATGTATGTTTTTCCTAACCCAACTACATCCGAAATAAATACGCCATTATAAGCCTCTAGGTTTCTTTTTGCCTCTAGTATTGCATCTCTTTGATACTTAAGTGGTTTAAATCCTAGTGGAAAATATTTTGTCGGGTCTTTTGTTATATCATATAAGTCGTCATTTATTTCTTCTTTAAAATATTCATATAAAAACTTCACATACATCTCATATGGAGTAATGTCACCTTTCACCCAAGTATCATTACTCACAGTTTCAACGCAATCCTCACTTACATCTATACTTTCTTTCCATAGTTCTTCAAATTTTTCCAGTGCAAATCTTACATCAACTGCATTTTTAAGCTCAACGTTGAATTCTAAATTATTTACTAGTCCTGCTTGTGAAAAGTTACTAGATCCTGTTATTACTTTACCATAATCCTCAGATTTTTTTTGGTCTTTTCTCATTATATAAACCTTTGAATGTATTTGTTGTCTTGGATATACTCTCACTTCTAGTTTACCTTTTTTTATAAAGTCAATAAACTTATTAACTCCATCTTCCACTTCTTTAGTATCATCAGAGTTTTCAAACTCTATTTTTATATTATTTTTATAGTTATTTGTTGTCTCCATTGATGACAGCTTTTGTTGACCAGCTGTGTCTTTTGACTCCTTTAACATTTCAACAACCTGCTTATCTGTATTTATTCCTATTAATATTCTTGTCTTTTCAACTTCATCAAGTGAATCTTGAAGCAAGTGAAACCCACTCGTTCTAAAGTACCCAACTAATACATCAAAAAATTGGGTATTACTTTTTAATATCTTACAAAATCTATCATACAAATTTCTCTCTGGCTCATTTGTAAAAAAGGTCAAATCATTATTTTGCATTTTCTCCACATCCTATATTATTTTATAATCCTATCTTAATTCTACATTATACTCTATATTCATCCCCACCGCAATATTTTTACCAAAAATAATACAAAAATCTACATCCTCTTCAATA
>MGOW01000066.1:10684-11502 GCA_001797255.1 Clostridiales bacterium GWE2_32_10 | reverse complement strand
CATGTTTTTAATAGACCTTTGTGGGTGATTCCGTTGAGTGAGATTGCACCTAATAGTGCATTCAGCCTTAGTCTTCATAATGAAATGTTTTTGCCTAAAAAAATAGCACCAAAGAGGGCTGAACAGTGTGTTGAAAAAGTAAAATTTATTAGTACAGTAAGTAAATTTATAGCTGATGGTGTAAAAAAGTTGTATCCTCAGGCGGAAAGTAAATTAAATGTAATTTACTCGGGTGTTGGGATTAATCAATATAATCCTTTTTGGTCTGAAGAGGCAGTTGAAGATAGATTTGCAATGAGAAACCAATTTGATGTGAATGATAAAAAAGTAGTTTTATACATTGGTAGACTGGGGAAGAAAAAGGGAGCGCATATTTTAATCAAAGCCATGGATTTGGTTATGAACTCAAATCCTGATGTAGCGTTAGTATTTGTAGGGAGTAAATGGTATGGAAGTAATGATACGGATGATTATGTAAGACAATTACAATTAATGACAGAAAAGCTTAAGGGAAAGGTGGTTTTTACAGGGTTTTTACCGCCAAGTGAAATATCCAAGTATTATAACATAGGAGATATTTTTGTTTGCTCGTCACAATGGGAGGAACCACTTGCAAGGGTTCATTATGAGGCTATGGCGGCAGGATTGCCTATATTGACTACGCATAGAGGCGGAAACGCGGAAGTAATTGAAGATGGAATAAATGGATTGATACTTAAGGAGTATGATAGTCCAGAGGTTATGTCAGATAAGATACAATACTTGTTGAATAACTCAGATAAGGCTCTTGAAATGGGCAAGGAAGGAAGAAGAATAGC
>MGOW01000066.1:0-10593 GCA_001797255.1 Clostridiales bacterium GWE2_32_10 | reverse complement strand
TTTTTATCTATATAAAAGTAGACATTATTTTCTTCTAGCTTCTTCATAAGAACCTCCTTTCTATGAATATGAATTCATCAATATTTGTTAATTTATGTTTCAACTTTGACTTTGCTTAAGTCTTGTTTTATATAATATTTAAAGTGTATTTATTATCTTTTAATTATTATCGTTTTAATAATAACTATACTTAAAAAAATATCTTGCGCTTATACTTATACTTGTTTAGTTAATAACTTTATATTATAATATCATACATTTTTATAACTGTCAAGTAGTTATTATAAAAAAAATAATAAGTTTTTTATAATAACTTATTATTTCTATAAGTAGTTGGAGTAAATGTACATGTCAATAGTTTTTTGTACTTTTTTGTCAAGCCTGACTTCAATAACTATTTATTATTACTATTTAAAGTTTAATATTCTATTCTTTTTACAAACTCATCTATTTCTTCACCCCACACTTTACCGTTTGTAAATTTATCATAAATAAGTATTTTATTTTCTACAGCATCAAAATTTGTAACAATAGATAAGTTAATATGTCAATGCCTGACCCTATTCACACACAAAATGTTATTACATAACCCAATATCTGGCATAAGCTCCTGCAAAAAATGTAGGAAAACCTACAAAAAAGTATTGACATTTACAAGATTAGTAATCAATATCCATATATTCTTGTAATTCTAAATCCCCAGCTTGTGAATTATTACATGTATTTGAGGGAGTATTTTGCATAGCTTCATCAGTAATTTCATATTTAGTCCCTGATGTGATATTAATGTTAGTTTCTAAATTGTAACTTAATGCTACATCCGTCATAATATCAATTCCCAACTGTAATGTTCTTTCGTCTACGATCATATTATCAGTGTGTAATTCGTTGTTCCCAATCCTATCTATTGGAGAACAACCAAGTAGCATCAAAGTTGACGGTATTCCACTTGAAGAAAACCATCCAAAATCCTCGCCTATAAAATATGGATTAATTAAACGCCTTACTATAGCAACCTTTGAAGCTGAGTTTTCGCAATGCTTTGTATTATTCAAATCGTTTATTACTGGGAGATAATCTAAATGTATAAAATCAATTTCATATTCAACCTTATATCTTTCTTTAGTATCTTCTAAAATTTTTAAAATTTCACCCTCCAATAAATCTCGTGTTTCTAATGATAGTGTTCTAATTGAACCCCAAAATATTCCACTCGTAGGTATAATATTTTTAGCGTCTGCTTTAACATCAACATCTACTATATCCAGTATGTGTGGTTCGGAATTTTCTATCAATTTAATTTGCATTATTGCATCACATACTGCAAGAACAGGATTGTTTGTTGATTTAGGTTTTGCTACATGACCACCTTTGCCGGTAATATTAACTCTGAATATATCAGATGTCGCAGTCAATATGCCATCCTTTAAGCCAATAATCCCATATTCAAATTCTGGCCAAACATGAAATGCAAATGCTGCATCTACTTTAGGATTTTCAAGTATGCTCACATCTATCATTCGTTTTGCTCCGCCACGAATTCTGTAGCTTTCAGGGTCAGGCATCAACTTACTAACTTATTTCATTCTCCAACATCCCCTCTAATTGATTTGAATTCTTATCTTTGATACTGCTGTCGTCGATACTCTTAGCCTTTCTACTATCTCTTTATTTGTTATATCTGCATCTGCTAGTATTATTATTACTTTTCTTATGTCTGCCTTTTTTTGTATTTTACTAAATGCACCAAATAATCATCTTTATTACATACTTCCACTTTATATCTTCTCACTATGTCTATGTAGCTTTTTTTATTCTCATCTGTTTTTAGTATGTATTCTCCGTTGTTTCCTCTCGCCATTACATGATATAATGACCTTCGTAGTGAATTCTTTGCTTTCTAGCCATTATTTTTTCACCTCTAATGCAATAATACCATAAATAAGTTAATATGTCAATGCCTGACCCTATTCACACTCTAATTCCAGTTGGGTGACCTGCATCATTCCTAGATTGCCTAATTATATCCAAAAACTGAATAGAAAACAATACCAAATTTCATCTTTCACAAAGTTATTAACGATTTTATACACATTTCATCCCTGAATTTTTTAATTTTCATAATCACTTCAGCGTTATCAAATTTTTTTATTTTTATTCCCACAACAATACTTATATTTTATTCCACTTCCGCATGAACATGGAAAATTTCTTTCCTGTTTTGCTTTTTTACTTTGAGTTTCTTCTAGTGGGGCACCGTTCTTAAAAGTCGTTCCACCCTTCACCATTACAGTTCCACCTTGACCTCCACTCCCCATAGTTATCGCCCCATCTTTTGTGAATTCAATACCTCCTTTGCCATTATGAAATTCAATCCCTGGTGATTTTATAATTTGTCCTATGAAAGTTTCTATTTCAAGATCTTCATCTTCTTTAGTTCGAATTTGTACCCCTCTATAAACCATATACAATCTCTCAACCACAAGCCTATCAGGTGGTTCGCTTCTAAGAGCTAGGACTATATCACCTAGCTTTTTTCTAATAATTATTCTGCTACCAATCACTTCCACATCCCAATTAGCCGAAGAAGTTTCCCATATATTATCTTTTATCCTTAATATTTCTTTACCGTCTCTATCACATAATTTAGCACTAATTAAAAAAGGTTGTCCTAAAATCGATGGTGATTGCACAGAAAAAATTTCATCACCATAAATGTTAATATAAAACGTTTCAGCGTTCTTTGCTTTCATGGTACCTATTATAATTTCAGGCGAAGTTGTGCCAATATCAAACGCACCAAATGAAAAACCTTGTTCCTTACATTTAGGCGTCTTCGATTTTACCTTTACTGTATCCTTCGATAACATTCCTCTTGTAACACTATCATGACAAGTGGCACAAAGCAAGACTATACAATCTGCAATATGTTCCTCTGCTTCATGAAACTTTGGATCAACATGCTCATACTGGCACATAGCATAACCACAAATGATACATCCAAAACCGCAACGTTGGCGAACCTCTCTTTTTACTTGCTCAGGTATATCTCTCGATAGACCATGTTTATTATAATTTGCCATAATACAACCCCTTAATCTCTTTTTACTCCGCATGTGGAAACCACACCAGATTTCATCTTTTACCAAACTTATTAACCATTTTATAATCTGTTCAGCCCCTCATTTTGATAACCACTTAAGCTTTTGGTCATTAATTTTCAGGGGCAGGCATAAGCTTACTAACTTATTACATTCTCCAACATCTTTTCTAATTGATTTGAATTCTTATAATGACCTGCCTTTGTTTTTGATACTGCTGTCGTCGATACTCTTAGCCTTTCTGCTATCTCTTTATTTGTTATATCTGAATCTGCTAGTATTATTATTGCTTTTCTTATGTCTGATATCTTTTGTGTTTTACTAGATGCAACAAATAATCATCTTTATTACATACTTCCGCCTTGTTCCCCCTTCTTTTATAATTCACTTTCTATTAGATCTCTTAAATATTCTAAATTATCTATATCTATAAAAGCCTTAGGATAGCTGTCTAACCCAATATCATTAGTCTTTTCAGAAAAAAATATATCTTTTCGTAATGCTAATGCATATCCTAGTTCAAGTTTGCAACTTGTTCCCATATACCCTTGTGGTAATAGAAAATATACCGCATTAGATTCTTCAACTGCTTTAAAATGATCCCAAGCAAGTTTGCTTTTTTCATCTTGACTTTCAGCAACACCTCCATTTTCTTCTGAGTAATCTAAATTAGGAAATAATGCTTCAAATCCAAGCCTCTCTAGTTTTTCTTTTGTATCCTTTATTTTATCTCTAGACTTCATACTTCCACTTATTGTTATTTTTTTCATAGATTATATTCTCCTTCTTTTTACTCATACACACTTGCAAACCAACCGCTTACAACTCCCTCTCCAACTCCTGCATCATCTTCATCTACTTGTGCTTTCCAGTTCCCACCTTTGGTTCTAGACACAAATTTTGCAGATATTGTAGTGCTTTGGAATTCTGCACTTTCTCCCTTAGTTTTGTAGTTATCTGTTGGCAACTGAAACTTTCCTTTATATAACCAAACGTATCGATACTTTCCGTTTGATTTTAAGCTTCGAAATCCCAGTGCTATGTATGGTGATGTGTTATTTGATGAATTGAACAAAATCGCTACCGCGATGGCGGTCCAAGTTGCTTCATCTATATAAATTTAATTTATTTTCTAGTTAATAGTAGCTTTCAGGATCAGGCATCAACTTACTAACTTATTCCATTCTCCAATATCTTTTCTAATTAATTTGAATTCTTATAATGACCTGCCTTTATTTTTGATACTGCTGTTAGCCTTTCTGCTATCTCTTTATTTGTTATATCTACATCTGCTAGTATTATTATTGCTTTTCTTATGTCTGATATCTTTTGTGTTTTACTAGATGCAACAAATAATCATCTTTATTACATACTTCCGCTTTATATCTTCTCACTATGCCTATGTAGCTTTTTTTATTCTCACCTGTTTTTAGTATGTATTTTCCGTTGTTTCCTCTCGCCATTGCATGATATAATACATCTTCGTAGTGAATTCTTTGCTTTCTAGCCATTATCTTTTCACCTCTAATGCAGTAATACCATAGATAAGTTAATATGTCAATGCCTGACCCTAATAAGCTATCTATCATATTAACATCTCCTATAAAATTTTTATTTATATATTTTTTTCAAATCCATAAAATATTTCATTATCAAGAGTCCAGTAACCATTCTTTACTTTTATAAACCCATATTTTTCATATAAATTTATAGCATATAAGTTATCTTTATGTACAGTTAATCTTATTGTTTCATAATTATTATCTATAGAATATTGAAAAATAAATTGCATCGCTTGTTTTGCATAACCTTTACCTTGTTTTGTAGGTAATATAACTAATCTGTTTAAATAAAACCATCTTTTATTATCAGATGCCCATTCTATAACATGGTATTCTGGATCATCATAATTACTCAAAACAAAGCTACCTAGTATTTTGTTTTCTTCTTCAATAACATACATTTCTTGTCTTTCAATATCTTTTTCTAATTCACAGAACGGATATATATTATCCCATAACATATTTATTTTTTTTACATTATTAAGATCATCTACCACCTCTTTAAATAAGTATTTTAGTTCTGATAGATCATTTTTTATTGCTAGTCTAATATTCATTTTAGAGCCTCCCTGTTTAAAAAATAATTTTACGATTTTAGAATATTGAAAGTTTCATATTTTTTGTACGTTTTTAGAATATTGAAAGTTTCATATTTTTGGTAGTTGGCATTTTTATACTCGCGTGCTTTTGTGTTTTTCAGGGTCAGGCATCAACTTGCTAACTTATTCCATTTTCCAACATCTTTTCTAATTGATTTGAATTTTTATAATGACCTGCCTTTATTTTTGATACTGCTGTTGTCGATACTTTTAGCCTTTCTGCTATCTCTTTATTTGTTATATCTGCATCTGCTAGTATTATTATTGCTTTTCTTATATCTGATATCTTTTGTGTTTTACTTTTTGATGTTAGTTCATCTATCGTTATTTTTTCCCGTTCAATAATTTTGTTTATTATTTCTTCCATCCTCTTCCCTTTTTCTTTTGGCTTTGGTATACTCTTTTGTGCTTCTGTAATTTCATATTCACTTGATTCGATATCTTCGATTTCTTCTTTCATATATTCTTTATAACCTTTTAGTGCTATTGTTTTATTTTCTGATATTACTCTTAAAACATTTTCCGTTTTTACTAAATCGTTATGGTTTTTAAGATAGTTTTCGTGACTACTCCATTTATAATTCAATGTTTGTGTTACCCCTGCTTTAACTGGATTATAATGTATGTATTTTACTAAATGCAATAAATAAGCATCTTTATTACATACTTCTGCTTTATATCTTTGCTGAAACACGTGTCCTGTCCTTTTGTTTTGTTTGTTGTATCTTTGAGTGTATACTTGCTGAATTCCTTGCATTATTTTTTGCAACGGAGTTTCCCTCACTTCTATCAATAAGTGTACATGGTTATCCATTATGCAATATGCATATAACTCGAATCTGTATCTCTCTTTATATCTTTTCACTATGTCTATGTAACTTTTTTTATTCTCACCTGTTTTTAGTATGTATTCTCCGTTGTTTCCTCTCGCCATTACATGATATAATGCACCTTCGTAGTGAATTCTTTGCTTTCTAGCCATTATTTTTTCACCTCTAATGCAATAATACCATAAATAAGTTAATATGTCAATGCCTGACCCTGTTTACGCTGCTTTGCTTATAAAATAAAACGCACGACAAATATAAACTATTTCATACAGTTTTCCACATGGGCGAGTTGACAAGATATATGTCAAATCTAGAAATGCTTATAATGCTGGATTAATATATTTATCTTTTTCATCTCTCCACTGATTTAACAACTTTTTCATTTTTCTTCTACTCTCAATAACCAAAAATGGTTTGTAGTGGTATTTTTTATGTAAATCCAATATAGTATGTTTACGTGTTTTAGGAAAACTCCACAATCCCTTACATAATTGAAAAAATCCTCTATCCAATTTTTCTTCGAGATACTGCGGCCAATCCGAACGCTTTTTGCTGAGTCTTTTAAATACACTATCCAAACATACAAAGCGGTTTATATCCAGAAATATAATTATGTCCGCTTTTTCAAATCGCAACTCCATTGTGTCTGTATGATTGCCATCAATAATCCATTTTTCCTTTGATATAAGTTCCGTTTGCTTCTTTATCCATTCCTCTTTCGGTGGCTTTTCCCAGTTAGGTCCCCAAAACTCGATATCAAGATGAACGAGTGGTAAACTCGTGATAACAGATAATTCTCTAGACAAGTAACTTTTTCCGCTACCATTATTACCAACAATAATAATGCGATTATATCGAAATATATTCAATACTATCACTTCCTTAAATATAAATTTGTCATAAGTTTCACCAATTTCTTTAGTAAATAAAGTTTATAAAATATTTTTATTTTAATATGGTTTTGATAACCACTTCAACTTTTAGTTATCAAACGGTTATCATTCCATAATTTAACACCCCTCAAACCCATTATATCCGCCTATTTGCGGGTAAGCCTCACCACAGTCTTGACAGTAGATTGCACCAATCAGATTTCGCTATCGCTCATCTTCTTGGGCGATCCTCGTCTGGGTGGTAGTAAAGGCTTACTTCGTGGTTTCTCTCCTAGTAAGCCTAACTACTGCCTCCACATGCATCGTATTTTACGACCGTTTACTATCCTATATCTCACGGTATCTCACAAACCTTTTAACTTCTAAGGGAATGTGGGATATTGTTTATTATTTTGTATCTAGGTATATCTTAGAATGTTTATAGTATGTTTTCCTCACGGTTATCAAATGGTTATCATAAATTTATCAAATATTAACTACTCTAAACCATTATCTTCCGTATACTCCCTAATCAACACATTCTGCTTATACTTTTCCTTTTGAGTTACAATATCTTTTATATATGCCTTGTGTTCTATATAATCTATGCCATTTAAAGCATCTATCAATGTATTTAGATAATTTATTTTATTTTCTATCATAGGGACTTCACTACTAGACCATGAGGAACTCCATGAAAATAATGGAATACTTTTGAATACCTCTATATCTTTGTTTTTGCTAAGTAAATATAACACAAGCTCTTTTTTGTTTGTCTTCAAAACTTCATTTATTACTTCGAAAATTACAACTAATTTGTCAACATCTCTACAATTTTTATTAATATACTCTTTAATTCTCTCAATCTTTCGATTAAGTATTATATCCGTATTATTCTCTCCATTCATAAACATTTTCTCTAAATAGTGATTTCTATGAAACAAATGTAAATCTCCCTCAGAATTCATCGAAGCTTCAAATGCAATATCTATCAATTCTTTATAGTTCTCTTGTTCCCATACCTTGTAAAAAACGCAATAATCATTTTTATAATTTTTATCACTTATTATATTATAAATATACTTTCTTATAAAATTTTTATCATTTTTGACTAATTTTATGAAGAGATCTCCACTAAAATCTATATGTCTTTTTATTGCTATTATATAAAGATTCTCTAACACAGAAATAGAATCTTTGAAAATACTAAATAATTTCTCAATTTCTTCTTCATTTATAACACGCCCTAAAAAATTTTCAATAACATATGGAATATAAAAAGTCTTTCTCAATAGCTTATTAGAGAAAGTATATATAATTTCTTTTTCTAGTTTTTGATATTTTATTAAACTCTGTACCACAGGGATAACAGGATATTCTTTTTCTATTTCTTCATCGAACAACCTATTTAGTGACCTAACATGTTTTTCACATAATAAATTTTCAGGAATACTGCAAAGAAAAGCACTTAGCCAAGCGTTTTTTTCTTTGTAATCATAACTTATAATTTTTCTTTCTATCTCATCAATATCTAAATATTTTATGAGAATTCCTATCCGATTATCAATATCAAAGCAATATGGTGTTTCACATAACAAATATGCTTTTATAGCCATTATATACTGTTCAGGCTTTTCTTTTACTGTATCAAATACTAATGATATACCTTGCCTTAAAGACCATTCTCCTTGTTCTTTGTCTTTTTCTAGAATATTCTTACATATACTAAATAATTTTATAAAGTCTTGCTCCGAATAATCTTTAACCATCCTAGATATTTCATTTTTTCTTTCTTTCTCTTCTTCTCTCCAATCTTTTCCTATTTCGTGAGTTTTAGTTAGCGTTTGGTAGGTTATAAAAGTTTCATTTAACTCATACTTTTTTGCTACCTCACCAACAACAATTCCAAATCTGTTACATATAATCTCAAAATGCTGCAGAATCTTACATTGATTCAAAGTAGGAATAGTTATATCATTAAATATATACTCTCTCGCATATTTAAAATCTATTTCAACAATATCTTGAATATTACTTTGAGCTTTCGAGTATGGATGGTAGTTTAAAATAATATCCTCTATAATTTCTGTATATTTATCGTTCGAATACAGCTTAGATAATATATTCCACATTATTTTTCTTAATTTGTCTAATCCTTCACATTTCACTAAATTAAAGGTGATAATACTCAAGGTTCTACCTTCACCACTTTCAGTAATATCAAATTCACATTTCATATAATATTTTATTATGTATAGCATTAAAATTGTAATATTAACTTCTTTACCCTCTTTTGAAGCATTCCATAAGTGCTCTATATTAAATATTTCTTTCTCATATTCCATTGCATATGAATTTCTACCATATCCTAGTCTATCTGTAAATATAAAATAAAGATCCATTACTTCTGCTGGTCTTCTTTTAAAGTAGTAAATTAGTAATTCAAACACCTCTTTATAGCTATCTGAATCTCTAAATTCTCCCAAAACTTCTATATATTTAGAATTAATAGAATGATTATTCATTTTACTTTTAATATTAAACTCTTGTAAGTCTAATTCCTCTATTTCCATAATATCAATTTTACTTTTGATATAAACTAATGACCTATACTCGTCCAAATTATGAAAACATTTTATATATTCAAATTGCTCGTCATCATCTTCTATACTACTCCAGACATCTCTTACCTGCTTTTCTATTAAATTAAGACACTCTTCAGAATAGAATAAGTTAATAATAGTAGTTAAAGCATATATAATCTTCTTTTGGAAAGGATTAAAACCAATTTTTAAAATTTCTGCTATAGTAATAAACTGTTTTTCAATTAAAACATAATATAACAAGTAATTTCCCATACTTTGATCACTAATTTTCACAACCTGATTCATAAAAAAATCAATTATCTCTTTTTCATTAAGTTCGTGACATATTAAATAGAAATCATTTTCTTCAATATTATATTTTTGCATCATACAAATAGCTATTCTATTAGTTCTATATTCAAATGGTCCGAAAAATGAAATAATAAATGCAACAATAGTCTTTTTTATATCTCCAAATTCTTTTTCAATAATATCTCCATAGTAAAATCTAAATATGTCTGTAGCGTTCTTAGTTGCCAAATATCCTTTTTCTATTGCTATCTTCCCTGCCAAAATAGCTAATCTAGCATTCCCCTTAGATATTCTTACAATCTGTTTTAAAAAATCTTCATTTTTTATTCCCAAATTGCTCTGCAAAATATCACGTATTCCATCCTCATCTATAATATTTATGATTTCCTCTTGTGGTATAATTTTAGCACAAACTACCTTTTGAATTTTATTTAGTGCATAATCCCTTGCGGTTAAAACAATCTTGACATTAATATCAATTGGTGGATTAATAACATAATCCAATATGTAATCAAAATGGGTAACTTGATTTGCATCATCTATAAATATTATGTAACTACCTGGATCAGATAAATAATATTTTAAATCATTATATAGCATTAGACCATTGCTCTTTATACACAGTACTTTAACATTGTATTTTTTTTGATACAATCTGCATACCCAATGTCATTTAGTTAAATTTTATATGAATGTGTTAGATTCCTCAAAACGGGGGTCTAACCAATTTTT
>MGOW01000065.1 GCA_001797255.1 Clostridiales bacterium GWE2_32_10 | reverse complement strand
ATAAATTTTGGGGGTAAAATAAAAATGGCACTGGCTATAAAATAAATAAAAAAGGAGCCTCGGACTTTCCGAGAAGGCTCGTGGTTACTACAGGAGGTAATATAGCTGATATAGCTACTTTAAATGATTTATACGTTCTTTGCTATATTCCGGATAAGTATTTAGATAAAATTTATTATAATCAACAATTAACTATTACAACATCTATCGGAAAACAGACAGGAAAGGTCAGTTATATAGCATTAAAGCACGAATATACACCTAAAGATAAACAATCAACTTCTGATAATGGACATATAGCTACTAAAATGAAGATTGCTATAAAGGATGAAAAAGGGATACTTAAATCTGGAATGACTGCAAATGTTGATGTTCCTTTGAAATAGTTACTTGAAATAAAGGTTTATGGAAAATCAAGCAAAATATTGCTTGATTTCTCTAGTATGTATGTTATAATTAAGGTGTGGATTAAAGAGAGGAGCGGTGAGTCTATGAAAAAAATACCATATGGGAAGAGTAGCTTTACAGAAATAAGAGAATCAGATATGTATTATGTAGATAAAACAAAATATATAGAGGTATTGGAAACAATGCCAGACTATCAATTTTTCATAAGACCAAGAAGATTTGGGAAAAGCCTTTTTATAAGTATGCTAGAATGTTATTATGACATCAAAGAAAAAGAAAACTTTGGAAAATTATTTGAAGATTTATACATATCAAAAAATCCAACAGAAGAAAAAAATAAATACTTGGTACTAAGGATAGACTTTGCACCTATAGTAACAGCACAAGGCGAAGAACGATTAATAGAAAGCTTTGATAACATAGTTTCAAGCAATATAAATAAATTTATAAATAAATATAGCGATTTAATAAAAATAAAAGAGCTTCCAAAGCAAAACTGGAAAGCAGAAAAAGCAATCATATATTTAGATGAAGTAATAAGTCTAACAGGATATAAAATAGTACTATTAATAGACGAATACGATAACTATGCAAACGAAATAATGACAAGCAATAAAGACCTATACTACAAAATAGCAAACGAAGGAGGATATGCAAAAACCTTCTACAAAACAGTAAAATCATTAACCACCTCAATAATAAGCAGAATATTCATGACAGGAGTAAGCCCAATATTCCTAGATGACCTAACAAGCGGACCAAACATGTTCAGTAACATAACAAATAAAAAAATATTAAACAATATATTAGGATTTACAAATGAAGAACTAGAAAAGATGGTAGATTATTTTAAACTAGAAGAATATGTAGATAGAAAAAAATTATTAGAAGATATGAAATACTTATACAATGGGTATAAATTTAACGAAGAAGTAGAAGAAACGGTGTACAACACAGATATGGTATTATACCTAATAAACGAAATAAACCTAGAAAAAAAATACCCCAAAAACATGATAGACGAAAACGTAAAAACAGACTATGGAAAAATAAGAAAAATAGCAATAAACTTCGGGAACGCAGAAGAATTAAACGACATAGGAGCCAAAAACCTAGAAATAGGACCAGTAACACTACCAGACAGAATAAAACTAGAAGATCTATACAACCCAGCAGTAAAAGACACCTACTACCGAGCACTGATGTACTACATGGGAATGTTAACAATAAAAAGAGCAGAAGAAAACTCATTAATACTAGGAATACCCAACTACGTAATAAAATCATTATATTGGGACTATATAGTAGACTACCTAGGAGGAGATAAAATAGTAGGAGAAGAAGAAATAAAACTAGCAATGAGAAAAATGAGACTAGAAAGCAACATAGAAGAAATAATAAAAATATACCAAAAAAGCAGACAAGAAATCCTATCATACAGAGACCTAAGATGGTATAACGAACTAACAAGCAAAGTAATATTCCTAATGCTAGTAAAGCGAGACGGAATGTACATGATAAAAAGCGAACACGAATCCACAGAAGGATACATAGACGTATACCTAAAAGCAAGCACAAACCTAGATAAGTACGTAAACTACAACTACGTAATAGAATTCAAACACATAAAAGAAAAAGGACTAAAAACAAAAGTAAAAAAAGAAAAAGCATTAGAAAAAGCAAAACAAGAAGCAAGCGAGCAGCTAGATAACTACATGCAGGATTATAGGATACAAGAAGACAGTGGAGGTAAGGAAATAAAGAAACTTGTAATTATAACACTAGGCAAGAACGATTTGTATGGATATGTGATTTAATAGAGAGGAATTATGCCTCTCTATACTTTGTTTGTTAATATAAAAGTATGTACTATTTTTGAAAAATACTTGAAAAAATGATGAAAAATATGTATAATGATATATAGAGATATTAAGATAAATTACATAAAAAAACAGGAGGTATGAGTAATGAAAAAGGTAATAGTAGGTTTATTGGTATTAGCAATAGGATTAAGTAGTACTTTAACTTATGCAAAGACTTTAGACGAATTAAAGCAGGAGGTGACTGAGCTAAAGAAGAAAGCGACAGAAAAGTTTGTAGATGTAGGTAAAGATGATTGGTATCTAGAAAATGTAGCTATTCTTACTGAAATGGCTATAATAAACGGATATGATGACGGAAGCTTTAAGCCTAACGACACAATAACAAAGGCACAATTTATAAAGCTTGTGATTACAGCGCTAGGGCATAAGGATATACAATTATCAGGAGAATACTGGGCTGCAGGCTACATAAATAAGGCTTTTTCAGAAGGACTTATAGAAAATAAATATAGCAAAGACCAAAGCTATGATTCACCTATATCAAGAGGTGAAATGGCAGTAATAATAGCCAAAGTACTAGATGATGACCCAAGTAATGAAGAAATAATAAAATATGCAGAAGAAATACAAGATTTTGAAAAGATTGATGGACAAGACGGCTTGTATATAATACAAACATACAAAAACGAAATAATACAAGGTTATCCAGATGGGGAGTTTAAGGCGGATAACAATGCAACAAGAGCAGAGGCAAGTACAATCATAGTAAGATTACTAGATAAAATAAAAAACAGACAAGTACAACAATCAGTGTCTGGAAGCGGTGGAAACTAGGAGGTGGATAGTATGAGTATAAGGAAATTAAAATCAAAATTAGCAATTACTTTTATAGTGTGTATGCTATTTATACAATCTAGCAGCGTCACAATGGCTTGGACAGAAAATAATAACTGGACGCTTAATGAAAGTGGAACTTGGAATGTAACATATGAAGAAAAGCAACAACAATCAGGATGGGACTGGAACACAGATGTTTACAAGTGTGATACAGCATGGGATAAAGTAATAAAATTTAAGCTAGGGTATATGATAAAAGAAACAAGTAAAACACCATTTTTAGATGAGTATTATGTGCTATGGATAAATGATGGAACTAGCTGGATACGAACTAATGGAGTTCAGAGGATAATACAAACAGGGCTTAAATATAACTTTGAGGCAACCTTTCAAGAGCCAACTCAAGTAACAGAATTTGCGATAGTACCACTAGAACGTAAAACAGATGATACAACTTCGTACAATTGGGGATATACCTTATATACAGATGCTGTAGAAACCGGTGATAAAGGTATAATGAATAAAAAGATGGTTGATGCAGTATTTATCTTAGATATAAGTGGTAGTATGGGGAGCTCATTGCAAGGTGTAAAGGACAATATAGTAAGTTTTGTTACTCAGATAACTAGTGGGGACATAGATATTAACGTAAGTTTAATAACTTATTCAGATATATACGAGGGTGAACCAATAACTATATACTCTTTTTATAATAATGAGAATATAGATACATTTAAAACAGAGATATCTAGTATCAGTCTGTTAAATGGAGGTGATGGTCCGGAAACAGGACTAGAGGCAATTGACAAAGGACTTGCTGAATATAGTTTTAGAGAAGATGCAAGTAAATATTTTATCTTGATAACTGATGCAACAGTGAAGGAGGTTACTTTTTCAGTATCAAGCATACAAGAAAGATTAGAGAATGAAGATGTAAATACTACTTTAATAACCGAGTTAAATAGTGATGTAACAAACCAAATAGGTACTTTGGCTACATCAACTGGGGGACAAATACTTGATATAAAAAGTAATTTTGCTACATCATTAAGCATGATTGCAAATGCTATGCTAGGAAAACCAATAATAGTATCACCAGAAGAGATAGGTGAGACATGGGAACATAAAGGTGAGTATTGGAATCAGATAGATGTAATAGGAAGCTTTAGCTATCCTGGTACAGGTAAAATAACAGTAAAATATCAGATAGAAGACATGAATGGAAGTATAAAGAAAGGTCCGGCGACAATAGAATCAGACTTGGTGTCAAACGGAAAGGAAATACTATTCATGAAAAAAGGAGTGGATATATCTGATATTGGTTTAGTAGAAGGCAATCACTATTTACTAAGAGTATATCTTGAGGTAGATGGAGTAAAATTGAAAGCATCAGAGACAGTAGAGTTTATAAAAGATGACAATATAGGGCCAATAATAAATTTCGAGGTGCCAACAAATAACAACATAACATACCAAGCATTAGTAAATATGACAATAAACGATAACCAATCAGGAATAAAACAATATAGGTACAAATGGATATGTAATCCACCAGAGAAATTAATGGGACCTAACATAGAAAATGCAGATTTGAATCCGTATATGGGGGAATATACACAGGTTTTAGATATAAAAAATACAATAAATGAACAGTTAAAATTTAGACAAAGTGGACCTTGGTACTTGTTTGCACAAGCAGTTGATAATAAAGGAAATATAAATTCAGCGAGACTTACCAAAGAACTAAAAATAGATGCACTAGCACCGAAGATACCAGCAATACAAGTAGAATTTGATGCTAATGGAGTAATGCAAATAAACTGGTCTCAATTTCAAGAATATACACAAACAGAATTAGATTTGATAAACTCAGAAAATGGTTATGAATATACGACAGCAGACGGTGAAACGGTATATGTAGAATCAGGTGGAGGAACTATACAAATGATGTCATCGGGCTTTGGTGAAATGAGATTGTTCTTGCAAAAATGGGGCAAAATAGATCAAGAAAACTACGGCTGGTATAATGTATTAAAAGACGTAGAATATATAAAAATAACAGACCCAAATCAGGTAAGTCAAACAATAACAGATGCACTAGCGACAGAAACAATAGATGGTAAAGGGGCAAGGTATAGAGTAAATATAAGACATGTAGATAAGGCGGCTATAGATTATATTACAGAGTATGGAATAAAAGATGAGTGGGATAAAAACTATGAAGCGCAAAAATTTAAAGATACAAACCTACAAACAGGGGAAGTAATAAACATAGAAAATGTAGAAAATATAAGTGACTCAGGCTGGAAAGAAACATATGCAAACTTAGGAACGGTAATATTACAATACCAGGGGGGCTATACCACTTGCTTGGGACAGGATTGCAGGAAGAGGAAAGATAATGCTAACATGGGCACCTATAGAAGGGGCAATGGGGTATTATATGGAAATATATGACGGAAAAAAATGGAACAGATATGACATAGGTGATACTACAATATGGGACAGCGGTGTAGCGAAAATCTATCCAACAGAAGCCTTTTTGAAAAATTATACAGATAATACATATACAGAAGAAATGTTCTTACATGATAAATTAGGGTTAGAACTAAGAGATAATCCTATAAATGTATATCTAAAAACAATAGGGCAAGCTTATGATAACAGAACGACATATCTAATAAGAGTAAGACCATACATAACAACAGTAACAACTGTGGAAGATGGGGAGAAAGTAGAAGAACAGATAGAAGGACCAGTAGGATCAGAATCAATAGCGGAAATACAGATGCCAAATAGAACAGACATGACGAGCCTAACGGTAACAACGCTAGTAGAGTATATAGAGCAATATAAAGCAGCGTATATAACAGTAACAATGAAAGATACAGAAAGTGGACCCAAGGATATAATACCATATAACACAAATGGATTGACACCTATATCTAGTATAGCTGATGGAGTATATATGACAAATATATACAAAGTATCTGCAAACGGGACATACACGTTCACGGTAAAGGACAATGTGAATTGGTATACAGTAGTAGATGTAAACGTTACAGATATAAATCCAAACAAACCAATATTGATATTTAACAGAGAGGGGAAAATTGTTTCGGATGTACATTTAGCAAAAGACACAGAAAATATAAACTACACAAGCTATAGAGTTGCAACAGAAACAATAACGCTATCAGAAGGTGAGCTAGCAAATGGTGTAATAAATATAGACTTAATAATAAATCCAGAGCATACTAATTATACAGTACCTTATTATGTAACACTAAGAAGTGCAAATGGAACAGAGCTAATGAAACATTATGAAGTAACAATAAACGGAGACAAAACAGAAGTTGTGGAGAAGTACTAAATCAACTTATCTACAAAAGGTATTTGTTGAGTTATAATAAAAGGAGAGGATTATATGAAAAAAAGCAGAATAATATTTGGTAGTATAGTAGTAGTAATGTTGGTGATAGGGAGTGTGAATGTTTGGGCTAGCGAGCTAAAATTTACAGATGTGAAGGAAGGAGATTGGTATAAATCTAATGTTGAGCAGTTGGTGGGAAGTGGTATAGTAAATGGATATGAAGACGGGACATTTAAACCCAATACTACAATAACTAAAGCCCAGTTTGTAAAGATGGTTATAACATCAATAGGTTATAAAGACCTACAACTAGGCAAGGATTATTGGGCAAGTGCATACATAAAAAAAGCAATGCAGCTAGGAATATTATCACCAAGAGAGATAAATGTAGCAGAATATGAATCCCCTATAATAAGGGCAGACATGGCGATAATAATAACAAGAGCATTACAAGAGGAATACTCAGAAAATCTACAAGACTACGCAATCCTATTAAAAGACTATGACAGTATAAAAGAACTATACAAAACCTACATACTAAAAGCATACTCAAAAGGAATACTAGGAGGATATGAAGACGGAGAATTTAAACCCAGTAACAGCCTAACAAGAGCAGAAGCAAGTGTAGTAATAATAAGAATGATAGATGAAAGTAAACGAGTAGAAGTAAAAGAAATGATAAGTGAAGAGAATATAAAAAGACTACAAGGATATGAACTAAGTAAAAATGCATCAAAAACAGGATATACAGGTAGAACTGTAAGCTTTGGACAAGTAAAGACAGCAATAGGAGAAGAAAGAGTAGATTATTCAATAAAAATTGCAAAAGAATACCTTGAGTATGTAGAATATGGAATAGATTATGAAGAACTAATAGAAGATCCGAACGAATGGAAACTTCATTATAATATTACAATGGGTAACGGTGACATACTAGATGAAGGCAAACAATATACAGCAGAAGAATATAAAATCAAACTAATACAAAAATTTATAGATAACAAAGTAACAAGCGAAGCAAAATTTATGACAAATGAAGACCTTATATACATATCAGATACAGGAACAATAATGGTAAGAGGTATACTAACCTATGATACAGGGACTATAGAAAAAGAGGTAGATATAGAAGTAGAGGTTGTAAGTAACGGAGCAAAAATACTAGTAATAAACCAATACACGGAATTGAAATAAATGCAGAATAAAGGAAAGGAGAGTGAAACAATGAAAAGTATAATAAGTAAAATAATGATAATGATGTTAATGATAAACATATTATTATTAACTATGTCACAAGTATCAAATGCAACTCAAGCGGTAATAGGACCAGGAGATTCAGGAGGTGCGTCTTCATCAACAAGAGATGCTGGTATCAGCTCAGTAAAACTGGAACTTTTGTTTAGACCAGACTCATCAAACGGAGCCGAAAACTATATACTAAAGTCGATAGATATAGGGTTTGATTCATATATGAATTATGATTTTAGTCAGCATCTAGACGAATGGAGATTTACAACAGAACAAATAAAAGATACGGTCAAAGAAAAATATAATGTAGAAAATGTAAATGTAAGCTTAAATTCAATAGGATTTACGAGAACTTTAATAACCTATAATGGTGGCACATATGACAATATATACAGGGTAGGTTTAAATGAAGGCTCAATGTCAGAGGATTATAAAAAATTCTATGAAGGAGCAACAACAAATCATGGAGAAGTAAGACAAAAGTATTCTCTAGATAAGGTAAGAGAAATAACTAGTTACAAGACAGGGCTAGATGAGAATGATCAGATTGATGACATACCAAAAACAGAGGTACGCCCAGGATGGGAAAGTTCTACGGATGGATTTTGTAGGACAGGAAAGTCACAATGCTCTATAGATTTTTTTACTGATATTACAAATTCTTCAAAGAAGTTAAATGTATATCATGTAGATAAAGCCGGTAATGTTTTATTTGACGAAAATAGTCAAGGAAGAAAAAAGATAAATGTACCTCTAGATAGTGAAGGGAACTTTTTTTAAACAAACACAAATTCTAATACTTATGCACCACCAACAGACAAAAATACATATGTAGGATACAAGGTAATATATAATGATGGTACTAAAATATATGATGGGGATACTGCGGTAAATGATGTGTTTAAAGATGAGCCGTTACAAACGGCTACAACAATAACTGGACAAATACCTGAACCACATACTACAGCATGGCTAATTTTTATTTGGGATCCCAAAAATGTTGGAACAATAAACGTACGCCACCTAGACCAAAATGGTGTACAACTGGGTAAGGCTACTAAAACAGTAGATATACCCCAAGCAGGATATAATAGTACGGTAGCCTACAATAGTACAGAATACGGATACTCGGCACTATTATCAACATATCAAAACACGGGTTATGCTGATAAAAGTACTTCGGTTGATGCAAGACCAGCACCAAGTGCTATGACACCACATATTCAACCAACAGATGTAAATAGCACAGCTGTACCTGTAGCAGTAGAATCAGCAAATAAATATTATTGGTTGGATTTTTACTGGCAATCAACAGGAGCAGTACCGGGTGCAGGGATACTGAGAATAGTACATATGGATGAGGATACGGGGAATATACTGATGGCATCACCAGATATAAGCTATACGATAGGACAAAATCTAACAGTGGCATACGACCAGTATGCACCATTTCCAGACAAAACGCAGTATGGCTATGTAGGATATTCGTTATATACTTCTCCTAGTACCAAATATCCAGGTACTAGTGTAACTATAGATACATCGACAGACTCTAATCTAGTCATGTTTTGGTGGAAAGAGGGAGAAGAACCTATAGGAAATGAAAATCTTAAAATACTGTTTGACCCGCCAGACTCGTTAGACCTAAATGATGATGGATCGAATGATAATACAGATAGAGTTGGGTGGACAGATACAGATGAAGTAGAAGTATCATATGAAGATAAATGTGAACCGTATAGAAGAGACCCTATGCAGACGGGGGCTCTTATGTAATAAATCCGTATGCAGAGTCACGGACTCCAGAATCAAATGGTTCATATGAGGCAGATACAACATTAGATTATAAATGGACATGGAAAGAAAAACACACGCACAAGGTAAGTAATGGAAAAGGAGGAACAAAAACAAAAACTACATACTCTAAGAAAAGTAAAACAGTATCAGTTGATTGCATATTTGCAGGATACTGGACTCTAGACAATATAACAATGTCAGGTAATGCACTTAGAAGTAGTGCAAATATAGAACATAATGATGAAGTTGACTTAAATGAAGGCAAACAAATAGAGTTAAATGCAATACCCGGCAGTTGGACAAGCGATGCTTGGTGGGTAGAAAAAGAAGAACCAGAAGAACCAGACTTGCCAGATAATGCAAGTGGATTAAGCGGTAAATGGACATCTGATACAAATCCCAATAACTATTTTGAGGATAAGTTTCCGGAACCAGACAAACCAGAATGGAATGGAGATATAAGTCAGTGGAATAAAGAACAAGGTTTATATAACATTGACTATACAAATCCAACATCAGAAATATATGCAAACATAGGAGACACAACAACGCCAACCAAAACATCAAAAATAGCCGAAAGTAAATGGTATGGTGGTCCGGGTTATGAGCAAATCACAGTAGTAGGGAATTTCTCAGACACACAAACAACAAGCTATAATAAAACAGGTGACAAATCAGGTATATGGGATGATGGTTTAGTGAATAATGTAAGAGTATTTGGTGAAAACTTAGTACTAGATAGTAGCCCGAGTGAAACAAAAACAGACTCAAACAATCACTATGGAACGTCACAAGTTTATGGACCAGAGGAATTATCGATAACATCTACATATACAGGAGTGCACACTTCTGATATAGATATAGAAGACTTTGCAACAAACACAAATGACGATACAAACGTATATCTACTAGACAATACAAAACCCACAATAACATACACAGGAGCAGGAGAAGGCTCAGAAATATGGACAAACGTACCATTCACAATAGGAATGCTTTTCAAGGACAAAGACTCAGGGCTAAACAACATAGACTATAGACTAGAAAATGAAGAAAGAGATACAACAACGAATGAATATCTAGGTACAAATGAGTCAGCAAAATCTATAGACATAGGTAGAGCAGGACAAGGAAATGTAAGTAGAGATAACGAAATAAAAGAAATAAATACAACAATCAATATAAACAAAGACGGGGAGTACTATCTATACCTAGATAGACTAAGCGACCCAGTAGGTAATAATCTATTTCCAACAACAGTAGAAAAAGGACCCTACAAATATGACGGAACAAGACCAAGTGTAGACCTAGACTTTAAAGGTAGATCATATACAACAACAGATGCGGCAGGTAAAACAAGAATAGAATATATAGCCGACAGAGAAAATAAAATCTACCTAGAAGGATGGGATAACATATCAGGAATACAAAGAATAGAATACGCATTAATAAAAAACAATGCAGACAAGACAAACGACGGAGAAGGAGTAGGTTGGACAACACTACATAACTACAACGGAACAGGGAATAAATATATAAATGTAGGAACTGCAGCTAATCCATTTACCGAAAAAAACAATCCATACAAAGAATATATCGAAATAGACACA
>MGOW01000064.1 GCA_001797255.1 Clostridiales bacterium GWE2_32_10 | reverse complement strand
AGATTGCGTTTCTTTCGGCACAAAGCCCGAGTCCACTTGAAGTATCAACACAAACTCCTACATAGACATTTCCTTTGTCAGTAAGTATCGCACTTGCTACTTGCCCCGCTTGAATAAATGGCGATATGTCTCTACGTTCTTGTACTGCTTTTGCTCTATTATATAATTCTTGCCATGTTGTTTCACTCATTCCCATTCTCCTCCTGTCTGCATCTTCTTAATTATCTATATAATCTCTATGGCATATACTTTTATAAAGGTTGCTTTATCAATATATTTTCTCGTAAGATTTTCAAATCAAATTCAACTCTGGGCTTCATTTTCCCTCCCATTAGTATATTTCTCCTATATACTTTTTTATTTTTTTTCTTCAGTTGAGATATACTTACCGATCATTTCTAATTCTACATCACTAAAATCAAGATCCTTAAAAGAATATAAATCTAGTTCATTCAAAGAATATACATCGTCGGTATTTATTATCTTAACATCTTCTGGCTTAAATCCCAATGCATTAACAACATGATATATTTCTTCTTTTGTTTTCCCCTCTACCTCAATATATGGAGGTATTTTTGGCCATTTATCTATAACCACTTCTGTATTCTCATAGTCATACGCTATTCTCATTTTCTTTTGATGTCTAGCTGGAAAATATCCCATATTTTCCAAAAAACTTTTTCCTATTACTATGTTTGGAACTCCAAACTCTAGTTCTTCAACCGCATCTAAATCATATTCTCCTTTACCATCAACTACCTTTTTAATAGTTATTGTAGTCTCGTCACCTGTTTGCCTTAATCTAATCCATTTAAAAAAAATCTCATTAGCCCTACTCATCAAATCTATAAGCTGCTTATTATCTAAAACTGATGAATCTCCATTTACTTCAATATATTTAACTAAATCCCTTTGTCCTATAATCTCTTCTATTTCCTCTACATCTTCCTTTGAAAAGCAAACTCTGGCTTCTCTTATTATAGAAATCAATCCTCTATTATCTCCTGTATTTCTTAATATTTCAATATTCTTTTTATAAGAATCTTGTAATTTGGGAAAATCAAATGTATAAACATCTTGTATATATTTACCCTTAGGCTCTACTCCTAGATCTCTCATCTTTTGTAAAATTTTATCAATATCAACATTAAGTATTTTAATTTCACGTTCAATTTGACTCATAATACTCCTCCTCTTTATTTTCATCAGCAAATATCTATATACATGTGAATTTGCTTAAAATGTCATAATAATTTAGTTTACTTTCACATACCTCATAATCCTGGGCATAACCGTCGATAAAGGCGTCTTTTTCCCCTTGAGTTTGTAAAAGCGGGTATACAATATGCACTAATTTTTGATAATTAGAAATCATATACCCTGACAATGTTGTCTTCCCAGCTGCTGGCATACCACTTATACCTATTTAATTATACATTTCACTAAACTTTTCTTTACTCATCTCAACCACAAATGCCTCCTCTGTAGTTTCTGTATGTTTAAATCCAAAATTAAGCAATGCTCGTTGCCCTATCTTGTTATTTATTGCAACACCATCTTGCATTATCTCTCCACCAAATTCATTAACTTCCGGCTGTTTTATATATACCTTTTCACCTTTTAAAGTAATTGCATTCATAAGTACACCTCTCCCTTTGATATAATTTTTTATATTTATATAAAGAAAAACTAAACTTGCACATCAATATCAGTTACATCTTCTCAAAAAAGTTTTTTAAACGTTTTCATTTTTGGTAGGGATGTTACAAGACTAATTGTATAATAAAATAGCCAATAGTTGTGTGATATTTTTAAGTTTTTGCTCATTTACTTCTATATAATCTTGATATTTATTTACTACTAAACTTCCCTCTTGCTTTTGTTCTAAAAATCCCATTTGTTCTATATTACTGCTAAAACTTATACCGTTCTCTTTTGCTGCATTTATCAGACTACAATCTTCTAAAATATTTTCAATTTTACTTTCAATATGAATACTATGTACCTTATTCAATTCTAGCTTTTCATAATAATATTTAGCTACAAAGTCCCTATACGGCAAGTCTGCCTTTTCCAGATTTAAGCCTTTAAATTCTTCAATAAATTTTGAAAAATATTCTTCCCCATCTTCACAATCTCCACTCAGTATAATCTCAAACTACTCCTTATTTCTTATATATTTTGCTACATCATGATATATTTGCAATTTACTTTTAAAATGGTTATGCATTTCTTCCTTACTATACATACCTTTAGGTCTGTCAAATCCTTCAAGAATCAATATTTGATCCATAGTACTACCTTCCCCCATTGATTCATTCGCTATATGTCCTGTCTCTTCTGAGATAAACGTTACCGGTTCCTTGCCTGGTTCGTAATATGTAAGACATTCTTTTAATATCACCTTTCTATTTTCTTTGCCTTCCATCATTTTTAGTATATCTTCAGCTTTTAAAGTTTGATTAATAAATTTCACGAATGGTCCTGGGAACCCTCCTAACCCTTCAAGATAATACCCTACATCACTTTTAATTACCGCTTTCCCGACTTTATCTCCCGCATATTTTGAAGAGTATATCGAAACCTCACAAATGTCAAGTGACTGTATTTCAGGAGTTTCTATCTTTTTCTGATGTAGTACAACCGCATACTCTTTAAATATATCTCTAGCTATCTCCCACTTTCCTTGATTTCCCGTAACAAATGTAGCTTCCTTCATTAAAAATCCCCCCTCGTATTTTCCATATCACCTTAAAGAGGCTTCGCCATTATAAGACATGGATTATTCTCATCCCATATTTCCTTAAACTCCTGCAATGGATAAAAACCTACTTTCGTATAAAATTTTCTAGTTCTACTGTAATATTCATCTGGTCGGCTATCACTTAAAGTTTTAACCATAAATATTTTATACCCCTGCTTTTTCAGGTCGCTTTCAATCCTCTCTATAAGCTTCGTTCCTAGACCAAACCTATGGTATTCTTGTAATATACCACAGACAAATATTTCCGCAGTATATTTATTGTGGTATTCAATTGCCGCAAATCCTATTATTTCATCATATTCATATAAGGCATAGAAACCTTTCTCCTTTACATCATTTATATAACTTCGAGTAGACTCCTCTATCCCAAACCAGTTACCAAGACTATGTAATATATGGTCTGTTATTCTCGACTTTAAATCTTTGTCCTCTATTATTTTTATTTCTATCTTAATATTTTCCTTTTCTTTCATTCTGAACCAATTAGCAAAATCGTCTAATGCCGTTCCCCAGAAATTTGCTTCGTACTCATGATCAATAGCACGGAGCTCACTTAATGTCTTTGTTTCACCATCTGGAATATAAAACTTGTCGTGCCATCGCCCTCGTTCTCCTCTTGGCTCTAAAGAAATTCCTCCCGTACTTCCACCAGAGAACACTACCGGCTCCTTATTTGGTTCACAGTAAGCAAAGCAATGCTCCAGACGTGCCTTTCTGTTAGTTTCATTTTTGAGCATCTCTAAAAACTTCTCTACGCCAATTTGCTTATCAAAATAGGCATTATAAGGACCCGGAAGACCACCAAGAGCTTCTACATAAAGCCCACTATCTGACTTCAAAACTGCAAATCCCAATTTATCTGCTGCGTACTTTGCACTAAAACCCGCAACTTCAGCACAAGTTTTAGCCTGTATCTCAAGTATTTCAAAATCAGGATCTACAGTCTCTATATCAATCCCATACTTTTCACATAAAAAAGCACTAGCTTCCTCCACTTTATGTGGATTAGTTGTCAAATAAATTAATTTATTTTTCATATATTCATCTCCCTCCAAATTAGCTATTATTTCAACATATTATAAATCTATGCTAATTTATTTTTTAAGTTTAGCACTAATTCTTCTATTTCTTCATAATTATTTATTTTTTCTATTGTCTTATCTTTATATCGACTCAGAATTTCTTCAATCCTGGGCATTGTATCTTTATTAAAATTTATAATAAATTCTCTAAACTCATCTGTTATTGTTTCATCAAAGCCATCTGCCATATCATTTCTATTTTTGCCGCTCTTAATATTCTCTTCTGATCTTTTCTTGGCATTTTGCAGGCAAATTTCTGGAGATATATTTAAAACAATAATTGTATCGGCCAGTTTTATCCTCATCTCAAGTGTAGATATATAATTGCCATCAATAATCCAATTTTCATTCTTGTTCGTGAACTGGATTACTTTTTCAATCAGTTTTTCTCTACTTATATGAGACTTACCGCCAGTGTGATATACTTTATCTAAATGTAAAACTGGATAATTCAAAAATTCATTTATTCTTCTCGTTAGTACAGATTTGCCTGCCCCAGGTGATCCAATTATAATAATTTTCATATAAAATCTCCCCCTCGCCTCATATACTTTCATTATCTTATGTTAATTCTCATAGTAATAAATTCTTCCTCAAAATTATTCTTTTTATAAAATTCCATTACATCATAATTATGTGCGTTTACTTTTAAACTAAGTGTATCTATCCCCTCTTCCTTTGCATATTGTTCTAAATATCGTAGTAACATTTTGCCTACTCCTTGCCTTCTATATTTATTATATACAACTATATTGTCTATGTACAAAGTTATAAAAGAATTCGTCTTTATAGTTTCCCTATACACCTTTACTTCCCATATAGCTACTGCTATAACTTTATTTAAATAAGTATCTTCAACAACCGTATAATATTGAATTTCATTTGTAAGCTTATTTATGTAATTTTCAAATGATAATATGTTATCATTCTTTTTAAATATAAGAGGATCATACATTACATGTTGATTTTGCAACTGCTGAACAAGCTCTTTGATGCTTTTATAATCCTCTTCTTTAGCCCTTCTGATTAAATATTTATCCATATTCATCTCCCCCATTCCTCATACGCTTTTTCTAACTCCACTTGCACTTTCCATCTTTCCTTATACATTTCAGTCAACTTAACATAATCCCCGCTATATTCCGTCATTTTATTATCGATATCTTCAAGCTCTTTTTCCAATTTATATATCTTAGCCTCTAATGTCTGTTTTCTTTTCGCTTTTGCCCTTTCTTCTATCATGGCTTGGTAGTTCGTCTTTTTATCTTCCGTTTGCTTTTCTTTTTTCTGGGTCACCTCCTGTACTTTTTTGCCTAATTTTTCTTTTTCTTCTGTATAATATGTATAGTTTCCATGATATATATCTACTCCACCATCTTCAATTTCTATAACTTTATCTACCTCTTTATCTAAAAAATATCTGTCATGTGAAATTATCAAAACTGTACCTTGGTACTCGTAAATAAATCCTTCATCAAAACCAAATCCATTACAAATCTTATTTATATTTTCCTCTACTTTATACCCACCTTTTACTTCAAACATATGCTGGATATCGGCGTACTTTTTTATAGAAGTTTTCAACTCTTTGTCTTTCAGAATAGACATATCTTTCTCTAGGTTTTTCATTTGATTCCCTATTTTATTGACATATTCAAACGCCGTTTTTAATACATCATAAGTACTAAAACTATCATCATAATCTGGAATCTGATCCAAATATCCGACAGTTAATCCCTTCTTTATAACTAAAGTGCCCTCTTTATAATCTTCACTCCCTGTTATTATCTTAAATAAAGTTGTTTTGCCGCAACCATTTTGACCTACACAGGCAGTTTTTTCTTTTTCATTTATTTAAAATGATATATCTTTCAATATTTTATTTACTCCATAATATTTCTGTATATTTTTTGCTTCTATAGTTAACATATTAACTCCTCCTCGTAAGAGGTAATCCAAAAGAGCTGAACGAGGAACCCCTCATCCAGCTCTTATATCTATATAAAATAAATTATAATCCTAGCTTATGATGAATTTACCAATGATTTTATTATCTAATTTTGGGTAGACTTCTCCTACTGTCATAACATCTATAAATGCGATGTTATTTAACATAGTGATTTCTATATACTCATTTGCCTTTACTACACATTGGTATCTCACATAAATCCCTCCTAAACATTTTTTATGATTTTTCATAACATATTATCACAATATTTTGTGAATGTCAAATTACATTTTTGTGACATAAATTTATAAAATTATTGAATATACTTTATCTACTCCCAAACCCATCATAAAATAAACACCCAAGAACAAGAAAAGAGGCACTAAAAACTGCCCTAATGACAAAAGTATAAATGATACCCTATATTGCATGGCCTTGCTAGCTCATAAGCTATAGTACCTGACGTTATCATTTCAAATAAGTCATCATCTTTAAGAAAAAAATATATAAACATTATGAAGGCTTGCTGCAACCATAAATATGTTATTAACTGTTCAAGAGATATATTAGAATTTCCCGAGAAATTTTGGTAGAAAGCTTCATAAATCATTATGTACATAAATCCCCAAAAAAGCTGTGTAGCGACACCTGCAAGTGCTACAACTCTATATTGCAAGTACGTCCATTCTACATTAATGTTTTCAAACAAATTTATATTGTTACACCTTAATCCTTTCCCTTATAGTTTTTCTTACTTAGTAACTTCTTAAGAATTAAAATAAATATAGGTATAAATGAAATTATTATAATTCCTATTATTACAAAATTAAAGTATTCAAGAAAAAATGGTATCTCTCCTAAAAAATATCCTGTAAAAATAAAAGTAGTTACCCATATAAATGCCCCTACAATACTGTAAAGTAAAAATTTTATATACGGCATTTCTGCTACTCCGGATACAAATGGAGTAAACGTACGAATTATAGGTATAAACCTAGCTATAATAATAGCCTTACCACCATGCTTCTCAAAAAATTTATGAGTCCGTTCAAAATGATCCTTTTTTATAAAAAAAATTTCTTCGTTTCTAGCTATTTTATGTCGCAATAATCGTCCTATCTGATAATTTACATTATCCCCTATGACAGCTGCTATTGGAATTATGAAAAAAGCTGCCCATAAATTCAAGTCACCTTTTGCAGATAATACTCCTGTCAAAAAAACAAGAGAGTCCCCAGGTAAAAAAGGAGTTATCACTAGTCCTGTTTCGCAAAAAATTGTTATAAATATTATCATATATGCGTATCTTCCGTAATCATGTGCAACCATACTTAAATATGTATCTATATTAAAAATAATATCAAAAATACCATCCATATCAATCAGTTTCTCCCGTCTTAAAATATTTATCAATACATTTACCCAAAACTAAATTTTACTACTTAATCATTATATACTATTAAATCATATTTGTCCACATAAAAAATAAAAAAATTATACTTTTTAGTACAATAAAAAAAGAAACTTGTCTCCAAATTCCTGTTAGGTTTACCAAAACATTTATAGTTCCAATCATCAAACTAAATAATGGAAAACAAAAAAC
>MGOW01000063.1:9534-16448 GCA_001797255.1 Clostridiales bacterium GWE2_32_10 | reverse complement strand
TTGACCTCCCGTAGCAATCCGTCGGTATTCTTTTCAAAAAATTGAACCGCACCACCAGGTAAATCCCAAGGGTTGTGGCTGTTTATTCTAGTCGTTTCCATTTCGCTTATAGATCTATGTAGTAGCAAGCATTTGCCATCCTTTACAACAACGGCTTTTACAGCCAATGAAAAATTTCTTGTAATCATGTTAAAACCTCCGTGTTAGTTATTTGAAATTACTTTGTTTATATCATCCTCGTTAAACATATATTTCTTATTACAAAAATGACAATTAAGTTCAGCTTGCTTGTCTGTTTCTAGAATATCTATTAATTCATCTTTTCCTATGCTAATTAAAGCCTTCTCGACACGTTCCCTAGAACAACTGCATTCAAATTTGGTTTCTCGAGTTTCGCATATATTATAAGATATATCGTCAAAAATTAACTCCAAAATATCTAGAGGAGTTTTTTCATCTTCAAAAAGCCTAGTTATAGAGGTTATTTTAGCAATATTTTGTTCAAGCTTTGATATAACACCTTCCTCGCATTCAGGCATTACCTGTACAATAAATCCCCCAGCATGCTTTACGCTAGTGTCTGTATCTATAAGTACACCAAGCGCTACAGCAGAGGGAGTTTGTTCCGAAGTAGTAAAATAATATGTAAAATCCTCAGCTATCTCTCCTGAGACAAGCTCAGTTTGACCTACATAAGGGTTTTTCAGCCCTAGATCCTTTATAACGGTAAGAAATCCATTTCCTATAGCACCACCCACATCAAGCTTTCCATCAGAATTTAGAGGGAGTGAAATATCAGGATTATACACATATCCCTTCACATTAGATTTATTATCAGCAACAACAACAATCCCACCTATAGAACCATCACCTTTTATCTGTATAGTTATCAGGTCAGAATCATTTTTGAGCATAGCACTCATAAGCGAACCAACCACAAGAGTTCTACCTAGTGCGGCAGAAGCAACAGGAGAAGTATCATGTATTTCTCTTGCTTTTTGTACTGTAGCTTTATTATAGGAAATAAACACACGAACCTGTTCATTAGCACCCGTTGCACGTATTATGTAATCTAGCATCATAAAAACCTCCGAATTTGTTATTTTTATTATTATATATTAAAACGCCAAATTTTTCAAGTACTTGGGTTATTTTTTTTATATTCATTAAGACGCTTTTTCATAATAGCACCGATTTTGCCAGTTTCACTAGCAGATAAGCCCTTGAAACCATCAACCTTTATTTTTTCAAGAAGCCCAAGCTCATCAGCAACTTCGTATTTCAATCGTACATCTATAGGAAGCAAATCCTTATCCATATAAAAACACCTCATTTTTAGATTAGTTGTTAATTGTATTTTAAGTAAAGAAGAAATTTTTTATGCATTTATTTAGAAAAATTGTGAAAGTAGGTTGACAATTTTTGGAATTTATTGTATAATTGTAGGTAAGGGATTTGAGAATTTGTGAAAAAAGTTAGGGGGGATTGGTATGAGTAAAAAAGAAATAAGAAGAGTGCCAGGGAAATTTGCTAAAAACATGGCAATTGTTTTAGGGGTATTAGGTATAGGTATGCTTTTGTATTCATTAACAGGAACATCGATGATTGATATTGGTAATACAACGCATAGAATAATTGAGGATTTTAAAACTGACAAAGCAAGTATAGTAAATACTATAAAATTAAACGAAGAAGACGAAAGAAAACAATTAAAACAAGCACATATGTATTACGAAGAAGTTGAACTTCCATTAGATACATCAAAGATACCTGTACCATCAGTGAATTATGATGATGAACGCAAACTTTAAATAATATCTAATCTAAAATAAAAGAAATTAAAAAGTTAATATTAACTTTTTTAATTTCTTTTGTGAAAATAGTTGACAAAATATAAAATAAGTGGTAATATAACAAACGTAACTGTAATTAATTGTAAAAAAACTAAAATTATGTAAATTACGTAAATTTAGTTTATCATGGTAGACAGGGTGAGTATAGACATAGATATAATTAATCAAAACACAACAGGAGGGTTTGACATGCCGAAAATAGTTGATCATGAGCAAAAACGTGAAGAAATAATGCAAGCTGCTATTAGAGTATTTAACGAAAAGGGCTATGACAAAACAAGAATATCTGACATTTCAAATGAGGCGAATGTTTCTAGGACTACTGTGTATCAATACTTCAAAGATAAAGAACATCTTTTCGAATCAACAGTGGATTATGTAATAAATAGAGTACATAGCAAAATTAAAACTATTGTAAAAGATGATAGTGTGTCATTTTATGATAAGGTAACAGCTATAGTTACTGAACTTTTAAAAAGACATAAATATACGAGTATATTTTTGACACTGGTTGAGAAATGGGCACAAGATAATGGTGACACTAAAGAACAATACAAGGTTTTAGAAATGTATTCGGAAAGAATAAAAGAAGTAATTGAAAGCTTATTTGAAGAAGCAAAGAAAAATCAGGAAATCGAGGAAGTTTCTGAAAAAACAATGTCAGTTATATTGTATTCGATGATTGAAGGGTTGCTAACATATTTCTCTAATAATAAAGGTGAAGATGTAGAAGTATACATACAATCTGTAAGCGTACTATTAAACGGATTAAAATCAAGATGCGTGGCATAAGCTATGTATTTGGAAAATTTTAAAATATATATTGACAATATATAAATATTAGTATATACTTATAAGGTCTTTAGTGCCGCACGAAATAGGTTGTTATAGGAGAAAAGTTAAATGCTTGCCTGATTTCGGCGAGATTTATGTATGGGAGGTGTACGGATGTACGCGATAATTAAAACAGGTGGTAAGCAATATAGGGTACAAGAAGGTGACACTGTTAAAGTAGAAAAACTAGCAGTAGAAGCTGGTAGTGAAGTTGTCTTTGACGAAGTTCTTGCTGTATCAGGTGGTGAAAAAATTAGTATAGGAACTCCAAATCTTAAAGGTGTAACTGTAGTCGCAACTGTTTTATCACAAGGAAAAAATGATAAAATAATAGTTTTTAAGTATAAACCTAAAAAAGGTTACGCAAAGAAAAAAGGTCACAGACAACCTTATACAGAAGTAAAAATAGAAAAAATAAACGGATAATGTGATTAGTAAAAAGGAATGCTGTCTATGATTAAAGTACAGATCTTTAAAAAAGAAAACATAATTTATGCTTTTGATATATTAGGACATGCATCATATGATGAGTATGGTAAAGATATCATATGCTCAGCAGTAAGCATGTTAGTCACAAACACGATAAATAGTATAGACTATTTTACGGATGATGATATAAAATTAGAAGCAAATAATGAAAAAACTGGACATATAAAGTTTAGAGTTGATATAAGCAAGAAACCGTATTCAAGAGATACTGATATACTTCTTAGAAGTCTTGAATTAGGTTTAAAAAATGTAGTTGAACAATACGGGAAAAAGTATATAGAAATCGAGGAGGTGCAGAAAAATGTTACTTAAATTAAATCTTCAATTTTTTGCTCATAAAAAGGGAGGCGGGTCTACAAAGAACGGACGTGACTCAGAATCAAAAAGACTTGGAGCAAAAAGGGCAGATGGACAATTTGTATTATCAGGAACTATATTATACAAACAAAGAGGAACACACATACATCCAGGTAAAAATGTAGGTAGGGGTGGAGATGATACCTTATTTGCAATGATAGATGGTTATGTAAGGTTCGAAAGAAAAGGCAGAGACAAAAAACAAGCATCAGTTTATGCCGAAAAAGTAGTAACACCAAAGCAATAGAAAACTAATAAAAACAGGCAAAAATTTTTGCCTGTTTTTTACGAAAGGAATAAAAAATATGAAGCTAAGCGACTTTGATTATGTTTTGCCAGAAAATTTAATAGCACAAGAGCCTCTAAAGGATAGAAGCGCCTCTAGACTTCTAGTACTTGATAAAAACACAGGTGAGGTAGCACATAAAGTATTTAAAGATATACTAGCTTATGTGAATCCCGGCGATTGCCTGGTATTTAATGATACTAGAGTTATACCAGCAAGATTATTTGGAATGAGAGTAGATACAAAAGCAACGATAGAATTACTTCTACTCAAAAGAAGAGATATAAATTCGTGGGAAACATTAGTCAAACCAGGTAAAAAGGCTAGGATAGGAGCCGAGATAATATTTGGCAATGGAGAATTAAAAGGAAAGATAGAAGCGGTACTAGAATCAGGAAATAGGGTGATAAGGTTTGAATATAATGGAGTTTTTGAAGAAATACTAGAAAAACTAGGTCATATGCCACTTCCGCCATATATAACTAAAAAGTTAGAAGACAAGGAACGCTATCAGACAGTTTACTCTAAAAATAACGGTTCAGCCGCAGCACCAACCGCAGGACTACATTTTACTAATGAATTAATGGACAAATTAAAAAGCAAAGGAGTACAGATAGCTTTTGTAACCTTACATGTAGGGCTTGGGACTTTCAGACCAGTAAAAACAGAAAATGTACTAGAACACGAAATGCATTCTGAATATTTCAACATACAAAAAGAAGAGGCTGACAAGATAAATAATGCAAAGAAAAATGGTGGCAGAATAATATCTGTAGGAACTACATCAACTAGGACACTAGAATCTAGCTGCGATGAGCTAGGTAATGTAATCGCTAGAGATGGCTGGACTGATATTTTCATATATCCAGGATACAAATTCAAGGTTATTGACTCAATCATAACCAATTTCCACCTACCAAAATCTACGCTGTTAATGCTAGTATCAGCACTTGCAGGCAAAGAAAATGTACTACATGCATATAAAGTAGCAGTAGAGAGTGAGTATAGGTTCTTTAGCTTTGGGGATGCAATGATGATTGTGTAAATATAGATACACTACTATTCGCAAAAGACAAGTTTAACGAATAGTAATAAGCGAAAGGAACCTATTACTCCTCTAATACCTTCAAACTAACAAGTGCCTCTCGTGCTGCATTTTGCTCTGCTACTTTCTTGGATTTTCCTTTACCCATACCAATAACTTTTCCATCACACGAAACCTGTATTACAAATTCTTTATCATGTGCAGGTCCTTTTTCTTTTACAATTATATATTGTATCTTTTTATTTCCTTTCTTTTGTAACACCTCTTGTAGCTTAGTTTTATCGTCATTTACGCTCAGGCTAAAATCAGTTCTATTTATCATAAATTCTTCAACAAATTTCTTTGCATTACTAAAGCTGCCATCTAAATAGATAGCACCTATAACAGCTTCAAAAGCATCAGCAAGGATAGATGGTTTATTTCGTCCACCACCTAAATTTTCCCCTTTTGCTAAATATATGTAATTTCCAAGATTTATTTTTTTTGCAAGCCTTGCAAGTGTTGATTCACAAACTCCATTTGAACGCATCTTTGTAAGCTGTCCCTCTAGTACATCTGAATATTTAGTATACAAATATTCACTTACAATAATCTCAAGAACTGCATCTCCTAAAAATTCAAGTCGTTCATTGCTTTCTAGCATTATTCCATTATTTCTAGCATCGTTAACATAAGACCTATGCATCAATGCCATCTCTAACAACTTTGGGTCTTTAAATTTATATTCTATTCTATCTTCTAATGCATCTAAATTTCCTTCTGGTTTCTTTCCTATACCTTTAATCTTATCTATAATATTAGTTATTTGTTTCATTCTACATTTCACCTCTCAAATTTCTTTCATCTCTCTCATCTTTTCTGCAATTTCATTTGTTATATCATTTTCGATAAATTTTACACATTGGTTTAATGCGGCATTTATATCCCCAGATTTAGAATTACCGTGTACTTTCATAACAAGATTTTCGAGCCCTAAAAGTGGTGCACCGCCATATTCTTTATAATCAAATCGTTTTTTTATATTTTTAAATGCACCTATAGCAAATAATGCACCTATTTTTGATAATAAACTACTGGTTAGTTCCTTTCTTATAAGATCAAACATATCTTTTACTAATCCTTCCGTATGCTTTAAAATTATATTCCCAACAAATGCATCGCAAACAATAACATCTACTTCTCCTCTAAATATATTTCGTGCCTCTAAATTTCCTATAAAATTAATATCAGAGTCTTTAATCAGCTTATAAGCTTCCCTTACTAGCTCGTTTCCTTTTTTCTCTTCGGTACCTATGTTTACAAGTCCTATTTTAGGCTCACTTATCCCAATAATATTTTTTACATATATTGAGCCCATTTCTGCAAATTGCTTTAGATATATAGGTTTAGCATCTACATTTGCTCCACAATCTATGAGTAAAGCAAAGCCTTTGAGCGTTGGCAACACTGGGGCAAGAGCAGGTCTCATAACGCCTTTTATTCTACCCACTATAAGTGTTGCACCTGCAACAAGTGCTCCAGTATTTCCAGCAGAAATAAATGCATCCACTTTTTTTCCCTTCAACATATTGAGTCCGACAACCATTGATGATTGTTTTTTATGTTTTATAGCTTCCGTTGGTAAATCATCATTTGATATAACTTCCGTTGCATCCATTATTTCTATTTTGTTTTGACTGTATTTATAGTTATCCAACTGACTATATATCAAATCTGATTTACCAATCAGTACAACCTTAACATCATTTTTCTTAGTAAACTCAACTACTCCTTTTATAATCTCAGTAGGAGCATAATCACCACCCATTGCATCAACAGCAACCTTTATCTCATTTTTCATAAACTTCCTCCCTATTTACAGTTTTTTCAAATACTCCACTTCTTTCGTTGTTAACATTCTATACTCTCCAACTTTCAAATCATCTAATTTCAATTTTCCTATGGATAATCGTTCTAGTTTAAGTACATCATGTCCAATCTTTTCGCACATTTTTCTTACTTGCCTATTACGCCCTTCGTATATAGTTATTATTAATTCACAATTTTTGTC
>MGOW01000063.1:6382-9513 GCA_001797255.1 Clostridiales bacterium GWE2_32_10 | reverse complement strand
TTTTGCTGGCTGCGTCTTTTTGCCATCTATTGTGACACCTTTTCTTAGCTGTTCTAACTTCTCTTCCGTCGGTACATCTTTTACTTTGGCTATATAGGTTTTGGGTATTTCCTTACTTGGATGTGTTAGCTTGTGAGTCAAATCTCCATCATTAGTAAGTATTAACAGACCTGTGGTGTCATAGTCAAGTCTTCCAACTGGATATACCCGTTGTTTGATTTTTTTAAGCAAACTAATTACACTAGGTCTATCAAATTGATCTTTCACCGTTGTAACGTACTTTGCTGGTTTATTCATAATAATATAAATATAATTTGTATTTCTTTTAACAGGTTTCCCTTCACAAGTAACTGTATCTACCTCAGAGTCTACTTTTGTGCCAAGATCAGTGATTCTTTTACCATTCACCACAACTTTGCCCGCTAATATCATTTCTTCAGCTTTCCTTCGAGATGCGACTCCCGCATCAGCTAGGAATTTTTGTAATCTTATTTCGCTCATAGCTATTCTCCTTTTAGGTTATCATCATCTTCATTTTCTCTTACAAAAATCTTCAAATCATTTACATCTCTATTTAACTTGTCGTACCTTACTTCATTTTTACCTTTGTATTCTTCATGCTCTGCAACCTTTTCATATACTGCATCTAGTTTTAATTTTATGTGTCTTATATCTTTTTGAATATTATCTGTTTTCTTATCAAATTTTTCTTCTACAGAATCTATTCTTTGAGTTAATCTTTGCTCCGTCGCACATATTTCCTCTTTTAATCTCTGCTCCATTGTATACATTTTTTCATTAAGCTTTTTCACTTCTTCTCTCAATTCGGTTACTTTCTCTTCAATTACCTGTTTTAATTCCACTCTTAGTTTATCTACCTCTTCTTTAACTACCTGTCTTACTTCTTCCTTAACTACCTGCCTTACCTCTTCCTTAACTATTTTCTTTACTTCTTCTCTTATTATCACCCTAATTTGTGTTAATAACTCATTCGTATTATCCATATTTTTTGCCTCCTATTATCTTTTATTTTTATAGTTTATACCCATGTGGAAATAAATCTTTTAGCATATAAACTTTTATATTGCCTTCCCTATCCTCTAATATTATTTCAGTATCTTCTGGCATAAATTCATACATCACTTGCCTGCATATACCGCAAGGGAAGGTTTCGTCATTTGTTATAGAAACTATAGCTATTGCAACAAAATCGTGTTCCCCATCAGTTATAGCTTCAAATATTGCATCTCTTTCGGCACATATTAATGAGCCAAAGCCTTTTGATTCTATGTTACAGCCTTTATATATCTTGCCATTTTTCATTAGTACAGCTGCACCAACCTTAAAATTTGTAGCTGGTGCATGTGACCTTTCTCTTTCTTCCTTTGCAGCTTCGATAAGCTTTCTTCTCATTTCATTATTCATACTAACCTTCACTCCTAACAATCTATATAATATTAAGTAATTTTGTCAATTGCTCTTTTGCCTTGTCAAAATCATCAGTATACAAATCCACTACCGTTATATTTTCAGTAAGATTTTTTATTTCATTCATGATTTCTGTATACATATTTTGTTGTTGTATACTACTTTCAATACCAAAATTTACATTATGATGACTTGGTTTATCTCTCTTAGTTCTTTCAAAATATAAATTTGTGTCATTTAGTTTTAAGTTTAAAATATATATATCAAAATCCACTAAATCTAATCTTTTAATTAGCTTTTTTGCTATATTATCATAATTATATGTTCTTATTCCTAATCTGCAATACACAAGCTCAGATATAAATATTCTATCAAACAAAAGATTGACTCCACAATCCTCTAGCATATCTATATAACTAATTAAGTTAGTATACATTTTTTTAGATCTTGATTTAGCAGCGTTCTCGTCTGTATATTTATTACCTGTAAGTCTATATAAATTTGTATAAGCTATTTTTTCTCTTAGCCAATTTGTTAAGGTTGTTTTACCTACTCCTTGCGGTCCTTCAATAATTATTAATTTCTCTTTTTCCATAAAATTTATCCTCCTGTTTGTCAGTCTTTAGTTGTTTTAGATATTTTAAGTTCGACCTTACTTTCCATATCAGTTGCTATTATGCTTATCCACGTTTTTCCCTTGTTTAGCACAAGTTCTTTTCCATCTTCATATGTATACTTTTCAGCGGCTTTGTGGCTTGATTTTGACCATTTTATAGGTATCATCTTGCCATTTGTTAGATATACCCCTTTACCACTAGATACTGTAGCTATATTTTTTCTACCATATGAATCCCCTTTTATTGGGGTAACTTTTTGGTATTGTAATATTACATTAGTAAACTCTAGCTGTTTGCCTGTTTCTGCATCTATGTGGGGTGCACCAAATTGAGAACGCTTATATGCTTTAGAGCTTTCATCATATTCGAAAACTGATTTTTGATAGTATGAATATGGTATAGTAGCTTTAGTGCAATCTTCCCAAGTGTCAGTATCTATTAGCTTATCACTAAAATCAAAAAGTGGTTTATAGTTTGCGTCATTTTCTACCTCATAATCAGCTAACTTCCAAGCTGCCTTTATTTTTTCACCACTTGTATATGCACTGTGCTCTAACCCTCTCTCTTTTATCCTAGTTTTGTCTCTCCATGTCATTATTTTTTCATACTTGGGATTTATTCCATCAAGACTAGGCACATCTAGGTCAGCTATAGCCTCTACTGCTTGGTCGCTATGCCCGAAATGTGCATATATAGCATTATTATCAAAAGCATAATCCATAAAGTAGTGTCTTGCACTTCTTATAGGACCTATCTTGTCCACATTCAAATCCTGAAAAACAGCCATAAGACGCACAAATTCCCCTTCAACAGGTACCTCATATATAATATCAGCTTTAGAAATACCACTTTGTTGAGTAGCTTTTTTATGATTGTTAATCATAACCGCAACTGCTCGTTTTTCAAGTTCGCTTTCATCTATAGGCATACCTGAAAGTGGGTTTATACTAATATCTTTACTTTCACTAGCCTGCTCTTTAATTTTAGTAGTCGAAACACCCGAGCTATTTTCTGTATTTTTGAATGCAGGTTCCATTTTAAAATTATTACTTAGTATCCATCCTACTCCAAAGATTGCAATTAAAA
>MGOW01000063.1:1582-6376 GCA_001797255.1 Clostridiales bacterium GWE2_32_10 | reverse complement strand
AGTTTTTTATTTTCCATGTATTGTCTCCTTTTCGAAATTGAGTTCAGCTGAATATCTGAAATATCATCATAGTAACCAGTATACCTAATACGGCTCCAGCTATTACTTGTAGTATACTATGTATTTTACCCTCTACTCTGCTTTGTGCAACTAGAAACGCTAATAAATATGATAGGCTCATAACCAAAATACTTTTATTCATAAAACATATTGCAGTAGCTATAGCAAATGATATAGAGCTATGCCCACTGGGCATCCCACCACGCAAAAACCTTGTATAACCTGTAACTGCCTTAATACCAACAGTTAATACTAAAACGATAAGTATAGCTATAAGTGTTACATAATAAGGCATATGTCTTATTTTCTCAAATAGGTTTATAGAATGTTTAGCTATCTTTGTATAAAATAACACATACGCAACCAACACTGCACAAAGTGAAGCCACAAACACTGCACCTGCGGATACATCCTTAGCCTTTTTGGCTAGAGCATGTCTATTTTTTCCACAAACTAAGTCAACCACAGTTTCGATAGCGGTATTTATAAGTTCCATGCAAATCACCAATGTTAGTGTAAAAATGAGTATCAATAGTTCTAGTGTAGAAAAGTTAAAAAACAAAGCAAATACAAGTACAATTATTGATACTATTAAATGCACTCTTAAGTTTCTTTCTGTTCTTATAGACCTAACAACTCCATATAATGCATTATTGAAGCTATCAAAAAAACTTTTATTTTTCATCGTATAAGACCTACTCTCTTCAAAATTTCCTCTTGTCTTGTAAACATTACTTTTTCCTCATCTTCATTTATATGGTCATATCCAAGAAGATGCAAAACACTATGTACTGTAAGAAATCCTAATTCCCGCCTAAAAGCATGTCCATAAATATCAGCTTGTTCTCTAGCTTTATCTAGTGATAAAACTATATCCCCCAACATGACTTCATCTGTTTCAGGATTAGTTCCACCTAACGGGAACGAAAGAACATCAGTTACTTTATCTATCCATCTATATTGCTTATTTAGTTCTCTTATCTCATCATTAGTTACAAAAGAAATACTAATCTCAGCCTCATTTATATATTGCTCATACTTTAGCGTTTCTTTTACAACTCTTTCAATTATACCATAATCTTCATTACTTATTTCCTCATTTGTCCTATTATCATATAAAAATGTCAAATACCATCACCACCTTAAATACATTATACTATTTTATTTCTAAAATTTCAATATTTTTATTTTTCCCTATTTTTCCAATTATAGTTGCTACTCCATGGGCTATGACCTTGTTTTCCTTGAAAGTATAGTCAAATCCGACATCTACGACCCTCGAATCTGCTGGTAAATTATTTGATAAATTTTCATATATTTTTTTTTGAAGACGTTTTTTAGCTTCATCTATTGTATATTTTCTTTTATAAAGTTTATATTCTTTATACTTATTTAATGTGCATCCTAATTTACTATTATCTACGAATGGATTTAGTAATATATATTTTTCATTTTTTTCAGCAAGACTTGCATTAGGTTTCGTTTTTATAAAGTTAAAACTAAACAAAGGTAAATTTAATCTAATTTCTTTATAAATATTTCCTGTATATGCTTTTTTTGTTTCTTCAATTTCTTGTTCTACTGTAACATATAAATAATTCTTACCCTCTATTTTTGCACTTGCATGTACATATTTTTTTAGTTTTTCTCCATCCTGCTCTACATCTATTTCACCACTAACTAAAACTTCTCCCTCATTTACTACATCTTTAGCTTTCACCTTAGGAACACCTTTAAGTGTTACAATATCATATACTATAGCTTCTTTATCGGCCACTATATCACATGGGATATTAGGAGGGGTCTCAGATGTTTTTATAACAGTTTCAGCAATATCTATATTTATACTAGTTCCTTTTTGGTAAATATTTAACCATGCGATATCGCCTATTTTTTTATAAAGCTCATCCTCTATTTCCTTAAAGTTTAGCATAAACTTAGGCTTTCCTATTGTAAGCCCTGCTTCTTTTACTACTTTTATAACTTTTTCCCTATCAATACGCTCTGTCCCATAAATATTAATATCCCAAATTATATTTGATAATACTAGTAATACTAATAAAGTAAATAACATTCCAAAAACAAAAAACTTCCTTTTCTTATATTTATTTATAATAAAAGGTAACCCATATCTTTTTATACTTCTTAGCTTGAAGTTTGTATTTCGTAGAATAGGTTTTATATTATAAAAATCATTAAGAGACATATTTGCTTCTATGTAGTTTTTATCTAATGTTATTTTCCATAATGATACTGACCTACTCGCAAATCTATTTATGAGTTTTTCCTTTTGTGTGCCTGATATTTTTATTCTAACATATCCACGCATGAAGTTAGGTAGATTTTTTAGCATAGTTCCCCTCCTTGACTCACCCCGGTATTTCTCTAAAAGAGAGGGGTTAGGGGTGAGTTTTATACATACTCTATATTTCTTATAACACCCGTCACACTTATTTCATCTTTCCTTATATGCTTTATAGTTATTTTTTTACCTGTTATTTTAACTATACCTATCTTAGTATTTATCTTTATAAAATCCTCTTTATAATCAAGCACAGCCTTATAATTTTCTATAACAAGCTCATCATTTCCAACAATCGTAACAAGAGGAATATTAAGAAAAGTCTCCTTAGGCACATCCATAGCTCTATATAGTTTATTTTTCAAACTTTCCAAAGACTCACCCCCAACCCCTTGCGTTCTATACATTCTATTCATAAGCACACAAAAAAATGCAAGCATACAACCTTGCATTTTAAAGTCCTTCTCCGAATTCTTCTAAACTATACTCCTTTTTATTCTATCTAGTGCATTTTTTTCAAGCCTTGATACCTGTGCTTGGGATATACCTATTTCATCTGCAACTTCCATTTGAGTTTTACCTTTAAAGAATCTTAAAGTTATTATGTTCTTTTCTCTGCCTTTTAGTTTTTTTATACTTTCGCGCAAGGCCAGTGAGTCTAACCAATTCTCGGCTAAATTTTTTTCGTCTTTCACCTGATCAACTACATATATTGCATCTCCACCATCATTATATATCGGCTCGTACAATGAAACTGTATCTTGTATAGATTCTAATGCAAAAACTACCTCTTCTTTTGGAACACCTATTACTTTTGCAATATATTGCAAACCTGCTTTGACTGATCCATCGCCCATAAATACTAGACGGGCATGGGGATATTTAACCAGAATCATGGAAAAAGCTGTGATTAAAAGATCATAATGTTTTTCAACTGATAATCTTCCAGAGGATAAAAAGACCATTTCTTTATCACTCAAACCATATTTTTTGCGTAATTCATCTCTGTATTGGTGATTGGCAAAAGATTTAAGTTCTACAACTCCAGGAATGACTTGAACATTTGTTTTTTTCCAGCGATTCTTTAAGTCTTTGCCAACATATTTAGTTGGGGCAATGACAGCATCGCAAGGCTGGTGAATTTTTTCACTAATTTTCCATAATGATTCTTGTAGTACCCTGGACATAACGCTGTTTTCTTTTAATCCAAGCACTACCAAACCCTCTGGTTCCATGTAATAGGTGTGAAAAGTGGTAATGAGTGGCACCTTGAGTAAACGAGCAAGCAGAGCGGCTTCAAAGCCCATAAATCCTGGAGTGTGAAAGTGAATGATGTCTGGAGCGAACTTTCTTACTTCTCCAGCGGACTTTGTGGTGGGCGTGCCTAATTTAAAATCTGGATAAAAAAACACTTTGACTCCAGGAACTAAAACATTTTTTGCTCCAGGAACAAACGCTTCAACCTTTTTAATATCTACACCTTTCCATCTTGGAGCCACAATCATCACCTGATGACCAAGAGCCAACAACGCCCGAGTGATTACTCCAATGTAAGTAGTAACTCCATCGACGTGTGGAAAAAAGGAATCAGTAAAAAAGGCGATCTTCATGGATTCATTATACCGTTTGGTCTGCTAAAATACATTGACATGAAGGAAGGGTCGCATAGCGGCTATTGCATCAGCCTCGAAAACTGACGCCTTCGGGCACCGCGGGTTCGAGTCCCGCCCCTTCCGCCGTCAAGCGAGCACGCTTAATTGGTTCTTTGAGAGTCGAAGCGCGTGACTAGTCCTCGAAGAGGGCGTAAGACAATTGATGAAGTTAAAATTGGCGAGAGTTGATGGATATGGGAAGGTGACTTCCAAAAGGATAGTCCTGATGGCAAGCACGGAGTGCCTGTCTAATGCAGCGAAGCTGCCACCACTTTTTGCAATCAAGAAAAAGACTGGTTATGCAAGCTTTTTCTTGATTAAACAATGTTTGCTATCGTTAACTTATATATCAAACTGTAGTAGAATGTAGGTATGAAAATTTTCCTTGCACCAAGATCAAACGAAACTTCATATAAGAACTTTTTAAGCACTATTGAAAACGGTGTAGACAAATCAATTATTGAACCATTTTTAGATGATGCTGGGAAAAAAGTTTTAGCATCGATAGACAAGATCTTTGTTTGGGGTAATAAGGAAGCAAAAAAATCTTCTTGGGAAAAGATGAGTGCAAATGATGTTGTTTTATTTTATAAGGGTCGTGAAGGAAACGAAAAAGAAGGCAAGTTTCTTTATGCAGGGAAGCTGCTTTATAAACAACACAGCAGGGATCTAGGATTGGCTTTGTGGCCACCTAAGACCGGAGAAGAACCATGGACATGTGTTTTCTTTCTAAAAGAATTGAGGCCGATTTATATGCCCATGTCAGATATTCAAAGATTT
>MGOW01000063.1:0-1569 GCA_001797255.1 Clostridiales bacterium GWE2_32_10 | reverse complement strand
TGACTTTCGATAGAATACAAGGGTTCATGCCATTGAATGAAAATGGTAATAAAGTAATCTTAAATAAGTTCGGAAGCGTAGATGCCTTTTTAAGCAATTATGGTGTCACTGAAGATAAATCTGTGATCGAGAGTGATTTAGAAGAAAAGAATGAAATTACTGCACACGCTGAAGCAGAAATGCTGCTTCTGAAAATTGGTCGTATGCTTGGATATGATACGTTTAGTCCAAACAAATCTAATGAAGCGTTTGGAGAAGTGCTTCAGGATTATATTTCCTTGAAAGAACTACCAACGAGATTTTTAGGTAGTGATATTGTTAAATTAGTTTCTCAAATTGACGTGTTGTGGTTTAAGGATGAAGTCCCAAAATATGCTTTTGAAGTAGAACATAGTACTAAGATAATTAGTGGGCTTCAAAGATTATGTCAGTTGATGCCGCTATCCGCAAAACTATTTATCATTGCTTCGGGGAAAGATTTCTACTTATATGAAAAATATATAAATACAGATCCATACTACAAATACAAAACAGATTTCAAATTTCGGGAATACAAACAATTAGAAAACTTTTTTAAGGCTGTATCCGAATTTACAGCAATAAACGAAACATTTTTAAAATAAATATGAAAACAAATGAGATAGAGAATATACTTGAGAAATTAAAGAAAATTGCAGAAGTTTCACATCTTAATTTTTTATTTGGTGCTGGGACTTCTGATCCATTCATAGCTCCTTTGCCGCAAATAGAAGTTAAAATGGATAAAGCAGATAGGGGTGGAAAATTAAAAGAGTTATTGAGGCTAAAAAAAGAATTCTTTAATACGGTTATGAAGCCATGTTTGAGTATTCGATCATACAATAAGGATAACGAGATCGTTATTGCTAAAAAATTAGTTGAAACATATAGAAATTATCGCTGTTTTCTTACCGAGACAACTGGATATGTGCTTGCTAGAAAGAGTTCATTGCTTGATAAACAAGTAAATTTATTTACAACGAATATTGATATTTTTATCGAGAAAACTTTGGAAGATATGGGCGCCAATTATAATGATGGTTTTATTGGTCGTATATTTCCTCTTTTTAGAACTAGCCATTTTCAGACAATTACGAAGAAGAAAAGTGAATATTTAGAACAACAAAGTGAAATACCAACTTTTAATCTTTATAAATTACACGGATCATTAACTTGGGGAAAAGGAGTTGGGAATAGTGAAATTGAGTACTCTGATTTAGTAAATCTAAAAGATATGGATAAATATGATGACCGTGAATTTATTGAGTCTTACGACAATCTCCATATTATTAATCCTAATCAAGAAAAGTTTGCTACCTCTGTTTTAAGATCTACACATTATGAGTTGTTAAGGTTATATGCGACAGAACTTGAGAAGGAAAATGCATTATTGATTGTTGCTGGATTTTCATTTGCTGATGATCACATACTTCAAATAACTACTCGCGCAATGGATTCAAATCCCACCCTTTCTGTCTGTATAATTTGTCACTCTGATAGTAATGGCCCTTCTTATAGAGATAAATTTAGATCAATAAGGTACACAAATAA
>MGOW01000062.1:47777-47940 GCA_001797255.1 Clostridiales bacterium GWE2_32_10 | reverse complement strand
CCCCCGTTTTGAGGAATCTAACACATTCATATAAAATTTAACTAAATGACATTGGGTTCTACCCTGTAACAAATGGTTAAAAAATTAAAAAATTTTCAAAAAAAATTAAAAATTTTTTAAAAAACACTTGCATTTTTGCAACAAAAGAGTTACAATATGATTA
>MGOW01000062.1:46521-47766 GCA_001797255.1 Clostridiales bacterium GWE2_32_10 | reverse complement strand
AAAGTGGAGAGAAGTGGAATGGAAATGGTGAGGAGGGGATGAGAGATGTTTATAGGTGAATATGAACATAGTGTTGATGAAAAAGGCAGAGTGCTTGTCCCTTCTAAATTTCGTGCCAAGCTTGGTGAAAGATTTATAGTAACCAAGGGTCTTGAAGCTTGTTTGTACATTTATACAATGGATGAATGGACAAAGTTTGAGGAGAAACTTAAAGCCCTACCTTTTAGTAGCAAGGACGCAAGAAAGTTTACTAGATTTTTTCTTGCAGGTGCAGAGGAATGTGAGATAGACAAGCAGGGACGTATACTAATCCCGGCAAACTTAAGAGAATATGCAAAATTGGAGAAGGCTATTACATCAATAGGTGTATCAAATAGAATAGAAATTTGGAGCACTGATAAGTGGAATGAATACAATGAGGATGAGTCATTTGATGCAAGCGAGCTTGCTGAGAAGATGGCGGATTTGGGTATCTAAGGACTGGAGGAGAAAAAGGGTATGGATTTTAAACACATTCCAGTTTTGCTTGATGAATGTATAGAAGGACTTAGTATAAAGTCTGATGGAATATATGTTGATTGTACCCTAGGTAGTGGAGGTCACTCGCGTGAGATATGTGAAAAGCTTACTGAGGACGGAACACTGGTGGGGATAGATCAGGATGAAGATGCTATAAGTACAGCCTCTAAAAATTTGGAGGGTGTGTCAAATAGATTATATGTGGTAAGGGATAATTACTCACATATAGAGGAAGTATTAGAAGGATTAAATCTTGGTACTGTAGATGGATTTTTGTTAGACATCGGTGTGTCTTCATATCAGCTTGACTCGGCTGAACGTGGATTTAGTTACATGCAAGATGCACCCCTCGATATGAGGATGGACAGGCAACAAGGATTGACCGCATTTAAGGTTGTGAATGAGTATTCAGAGGAAAAGTTATCTGAGATTATTAAACACTATGGGGAAGAAAGGTATGCTAGAAGAATAGCAAACCAGATAATAAACACTAGGGGAAATTATAAGGTTGAAACTACATTACAGCTTGTGGACTTAATAGATAGGGCAATACCAAAAAAGGGAAGAGACAAAGGGCATCCTGCCAAACGGACATTTCAAGCTATAAGGATAGAAGTAAATAAAGAGCTTGAGGTGTTAGAAACCTCAATAGAGAAAATGGTGGACAGGCTTAACGTTGGTGGGAGACTTTGTATAATCACCTTTCATTCATTAGAAGATAGGATA
>MGOW01000062.1:29292-46433 GCA_001797255.1 Clostridiales bacterium GWE2_32_10 | reverse complement strand
AGGTTATAACTACTAAACCAATCCTTCCAAGTGAAGAGGAATTGGGTCGAAACAAAAGATCAAAAAGTGCTAAGCTAAGAATAGTTGAGAAAATATAAAATTCAAGGAGGAAAACAACATGAGAGGATACCAAAGCGGGTACGTACATGGGAGTGTTGCGTACAAACTAAATCAGGATAGGGAAGTAGAACAAAAGAAAAGTAGAATAAAGGTAAAGAAAATAAACAGAGAACTGCTTAGCTATAGGTTTAGCATTATTGTTTCGTCTTTGGTTGTTTTCGGAATGTTTGCTGGAGTTATGACTCAGTACTCTAGTGTTTCGTATAAGCAAAATCAAATTAAAAAAATAGAACAAAAGATAAAATTAGTTCAGGATGATTTGTATGATGCAAAGGTTGCAATAGCTGAAAGCATGGATACAGAAAATGTAACAAAGGTTGCTACAGAAAAGTTAGGAATGGTTAAGGCTGCGGATTACCAGATTGTTTATATAAATATTCCGGAAGAAAGCTATACAGTGAAGTATTGAAAAAGGATATCAGCTATCAGAAAATCTGGTAACTGATAATTTTTTATATAGGGGAATGAAAAACATGACAAATTTTAAGAAAAAAATATTATCAGTGGGTGCTATATTTAGTTTTATATTACTTTTTCTAATAATTAAGGTCGGATACATCCAAATAGTAAAAGGCGAGGAATATCAGAAAATGGCGATTGTGCAGCAGGTTACAAAGATGGATAGAGAGATAAAGCCAATAAGAGGGAGCATCCTAGATAGGAATAATTATGAGCTTGCTATAAGCAGGAGAGTTTATAATATCGCTCTTGATAACGTGAACTTCAAAAGGCTTAAACCAAAAGAACAAGAAGAGCAAATATCTAAAATGAGTAGTTTGCTTGAAATACCAATAGAACAATTAAAGGAAATGGTAAAGAAGGACACACATTATAAAGTACTAAAGAAGAATTTAACAAAGGAGTTAGTTGAAAAGATCAAGACTGAAAAAATGAAAGCAATAATCTTTGAAGAAGCATATAAACGCAAATATGTCTATGACGAATTAGCTTCTAATATAATGGGATTTGCAAATGATACTGTTGGTCTACTTGGAATAGAAAAACAATACAATGAGTATTTAAAAGGAACCCCAGGCAGGAGCTTTATAACGTTTCAAGGGAACGATATGCTAGTTCAGGAACAGGTGGAGGCAAAAAATGGATATAATGTTATAATGACGATAGATAAAAATATTCAAGGAATACTAGAGAATAAAATGAAGGAAGCAGTAGCGTTACATAATCCTAAAAATGCTGCAATAATAGTTATGGAGCCGAATACCGGCGAAATATTAGGACTTACTGTTCATCCTAATTTTAATTTAAATAACCCGATGCAAATAGAAAATGAGGCAGGCATTAAAAAGCTTGAAGATTACAAGGATAGACCTTTAAATGATAAATTAAATATTATATGGAGAAATTTTGCAATAAATGATACATATGAGCCTGGATCGGTTTTTAAACCGATTACTGTTGCAGCAGGCTTAGAGGACGGAGCAATTACTACTCATGATACCTTTAATTGCCCAGGCTATAAAATGGTAGCAGGCAGAAGAATAGGTTGTGACGAAACACATGGATTCGAAACATTAAAACAGGCACTTGCAAATTCTTGTAACGTAGCAATGATGGAGATTGCTGAGAGAATGGGCAAGGATAGGTTTTACTATTACCAAAAATTATTTGGTATAGGGCAGTCTACTGGTATAGATTTAAATGGCGAGGAGTCAGCAAGAAGCTTACAGCATTTGCTTGAGCGTTTTGGAATTACTGAGCTTGCAACTAGCTCTTTCGGACAATCATTTAATGTAACGCCGATACAGATGATAACAGCATTTACCTCTATAATAAATGGTGGCAATCTTATGAAGCCGCATTTAGTATCTCAAATAGTGGATAATGATATGAATATTATAGCTAGAAATGACCCAGTTGTAGTAAGGAAGACAATTTCAGAAAAGACATCAGATGTACTGAGAGAATATCTAGAGTCAGTTGTTACAGAAGGAACAGGTAGTAAAGCACTTATTGAGGGTTACCGGATTGGTGGTAAGACAGGTACCTCTGAAAAGCTCCCAAGAAATAGTGGAAAATATGTAGCATCATTTATAGCGTTTGCACCAGTTGAAGATCCGAAATTTGTAATACTTGTAATAGTAGATGAGCCATCTATGGGGGGGTATTATGGTGGTAGTGTTGCAGCTCCAACTGCAAAAGCCTGCATGGAAGAAATACTAAAATATATGGGAATACCTAAAATGAAGAGCGAAATCACAACCACCAATGTAAAACTCGACAACCAAATGCTAATGCTAAGCGATTATATTGATAAAAATCTTGTTGATACAATAATGGAGTTAAAAGGGCAAAATATTAAATATAAAATTGTAGGAACTGGAAGCATGATATATAATCAAGCACCTAAGGGTAATGCACTAATACCATTAGATAGAGAAGTTTTGCTTTATGTTGAAGGTGGGAAAAGTGTACTAGCTGTACCTGACTTTACCGGCAAAACTTATAATGAGGTTGTAGAAATTCTTAATAATAACAACTTAAAATTAAAAGAAGGCTCAGGTGGAGGAGGACTAGCAACAGAGCAAATACCAGAAGCAGGAGCTAAAGTAGATGCAAACACTGAAGTTTATGTAAAGTTTGGAAAGGCAACGCCCGATAAGACAATAAAAAATAATAAAATTTCATAATACCGAATATATATATTATAAAATATATTATTAGGTGGGGTTTTATGAAGAAAATTAGGCTTGTTTATAAAAAGAAAATTGTAGTATTTGCGATTGTGTTGACTGTAGTTTTTATGTTTTTATATGCTAGATTGATTTATATTCAGATATTTAAATCGGATTTTTTGCAAGATGAGGCATATAAACAGCAGACTAGGAACAGAGATATACCTGCAAAGAGGGGGAAAATATTAGATAGAAATAATGTTGTACTAGCAGAAAGTGTAAGCGTATATACAGTTTATGTTATTAATTCAAGGATCCAAAATAAAGAGCAGGTTGCAAGTTTTTTAGCGGAAACTTTGAATATGGATTACAAATTTGTTTTAGATAGGGTTAAAAAGAAAGTTGCTATACAGAAAATAAAAGCAAAAGTAAATCAAAAATTAGCAGATAAGATTAGAAGTAGTGGAGTTTACGGGATAATAGTAGATGAAGACTACCAAAGGTACTACCCTTATAACAATTTGGCTTCACAAGTATTAGGATTTTGTGGTGCAGATAATCAAGGAATACTTGGGCTTGAAGTAAAGTACGATGCTTATCTAAAAGGAATAAAAGGCAAAATATTATCCCCGACAGATGTACGAGGTCATAGAATGAACAAGTCAGCTGAGGCTAGACTTGAGCCAGCCTCAGGGGAGAATTTGGTGATTAGCATAGATAATGTAATACAAACCTATTCAGAACAAGCAATAGAGAATGCACAAGAAGAAAGAAAAGCAAAAAGGGTATCTATAATAGTTATGAATCCGGAAAATGGTGAAATATACGCTATGGCAAGTAAACCTGATTTCGATTTGAATGAACCATTTAATATAAATGATAAAGACTATGATGGAATCTGGGAGTCACTGAGTAAAGAAGAACAGATGAAAGCTTTAAACCAAAGATGGAGGAATTTCTTAATAAACGATACATATGAGCCTGGGTCTATTTTTAAAATGGTAGTAGCGGCAAGTGCTTTGAATGAAAAACTTGTAGATATAGGAAGTACATTTGTGTGCAATGGATTTAAAATAGTAGCAGATAAGAAGATAAGATGCTGGTATTTTCCGAGAGCACATGGGCAGGAAACTTTCCTAGAAGGTGTTAAAAATTCATGTAACCCTGTATTTATGGAGTTGGGACAAAGGTTAGGCATAAATGGCTTTTATGGGTATTTTGAAAAGTTTGGTTTTAGAGAAAGAACAGGCATAGATTTACCTGGAGAAGCCATAGGTATAATGCATAATATTAAAAAGGTTGGACCTGTTGAGCTTGCTGTAATGTCCTTTGGGCAATCATTTCAAATAACTCCGATACAGTTAGCTAGAGCGTGCTCGGCAGTGGTTAATGGTGGATATCTTATTACCCCACATTTTGGGGTGAAAACTGTAGGAAAAGATGGAAAGATAAAGAAAGAGTTTGAGTATACAAAAGGAAGGCAAGTAATATCAAAAGAAGAATCAGACAAAATGAAGTATATACTAGAGCAGGTTGTATTTGACGGAACAGGTCATAATTCATATATTGAAGGTTATAGTATAGGTGGAAAAACTGCAACATCGGAAAAGCTACCGAGGAGACAAGGTAAGTATATATCATCTTTTCTAGGATTTGCTCCAGCAAATAATCCAAAGATACTTGCACTAGTATTAATTGATGAGCCACAAGGACAGTATTACGGCGGTGTTATCGCAGCACCAATTATAAAAGATATATTTAGTAATGTGTTACCATACCTAGGTATAGATCAAGCAATCAATGAAAATGAAACAGAACCTAAATACGTAATAGTTCCAAATTTAATAGATAAAACATTAACAGAAGCTAAAAGAGAAGGAAGTAAAATGGGATTTAAAATAAAGGTATTGGGGGAAGGGAAGAAAGTGGTAAATCAATTTCCAATAGAGAATGAAAGTATTAATAAAGGCGAGGAAGTTATAGTAGAGATGGGGGGATTATAAATGATATTAAAACAATTACTAGAAGGTGTAGACTATGAACTAGTCCAAGGCAATATAAATATCAATATAAAAAATATAGAATTCGATTCACGAATGATAAAAGAGGATAGTATATTTACTTGTATGAGGCGACCTGATTCTGATGGGCATAAATATGCACAAAGTGCAATAGAAAGCGGTACAGTTGCGTTGCTCGTAGAAGATGTAATCAAAAATGTGCCGGATAATGTTACTATGATTAAAGTAAATAATGCTAGTGTTGTAACTGCTTATATATCTAATGCCTTATATGGATGGCCGTCAAAAAGCTTTAAGCTTATAGGTGTCACGGGTACTAATGGTAAAACGACTACCACATTTCTAATAGAAAGTGTATTAAGAAATTTAGATTATACCACAGGACTTATCGGTACCATAGAAACTCACATAGATGACGAGATAATCCCAGCGAAAAATACTACTCCGTTTGCACCAGAATTACAAAAAATATTTTTTAATATGAAAAATAAAAGTGTTGAGTATGCGGTTATGGAAGTATCATCACATGCTTTGGAGTTAAATCGAGCAGATTTTTCGGACTTTGATATAGGTGTATTTACAAATCTTACACAAGATCATATGGATTTTCACATAACTGATGAAAATTATAAGAAGGCAAAGTTAAAATTGTTTAAAATGTGCAAGCATGGAATTATAAATGTGGATGATAATGCCGCAGATTATTTTATAAAAAATGCAAATTGTGATATAATAACATATGGTATAGAAAAAAATGCAGATATAATGGCAAAGGATATAGAGATATCATTATCAGAAACAAGCTTTACACTGATTATAGAAAAAAATGAAAGAAAAATAAAAGTGAAGACTCCAGGAAAATTTAGTGTCTATAATGCATTAGGTGCTATAGCGGTTTGTTACAAGCTAGGTATTAGTATAGATAAAATTGCAGAAGGTATAGAAAAGGCTGATGGAGTACCTGGGAGATTTCAAACATTTGTAGGTAAGGATGGATATGCCACAGTAGTAGATTATGCACATACACCAGACGGACTTTTAAATGTGCTTAAGACTATTAAAGAATTTGCGAAATCAAATGTTATTACAGTATTCGGATGTGGTGGAGAGAGAGATAGAAACAAAAGACCTATAATGGCAAAAATTGCATCAGAATATTCTACACATTGCATCCTTACTTCTGATAATCCTAGAAGTGAGGATCCTGAAAAAATACTTGATGATATGGAAGCAGGGATAAAAGGAACAAACATACCTTATGAGCGGATAGAGAATAGACGTGAGGCTATAGGCAAAGCGTTGAGTCTAGCAAAAAAAGGGGATGTAGTACTTATAGCTGGAAAAGGGCACGAAGACTACCAGATATTAAATACAGGAAGGATACATTTTAGTGATGTAGAGGAAGTAACTAGGTTGATTTAGGGGGGAGAATATGGATATATTATTAATTAAAACTGCTATTTATGCTACGCTAATTGCCTTTTTAATAGCTTTGGTGCTTAGTCCGATAATTATACCGTTTTTGCGGAGGTTGAAATTTGGACAGTATCAAAGGGTGGATGGACCACAGAGTCATTTGCAAAAAGAAGGTACTCCAACAATGGGAGGAATAATGATACTTAGCAGTATATTTATAACATCGTTGTTTTTTGTAAATGGAAATTCTAATGTAATAGCAGTATTACTTGTAACTCTTGCATTTGGATTTATAGGGTTTTTAGATGATTTTATAAAAGTAGTACTTAAACGTTCAAGGGGACTAAATGCGAAACAAAAAATTGTACTTCAAGTATTAGTTGCAGTAATATTTGCATATTATTTTATATATTATACAAATATAGGAACAAAAATTATTATACCTTTTACAAATAGAGCAGAGTGGGATTTAGGCTTATGGTTCTATCCGTTTTTAGTATTTGTTGTAGTTGGAACGGTAAATGCTGTAAATCTTACTGATGGTCTTGACGGACTTGCATCAGGTGTTACTGCATTAGTTGCTACATTTTTTGCAACTATAAGCTTAGGTGTAGCAACAGAATTATCACCTATAATATGTGCAACTATAGGTAGTTTACTTGGGTTTTTATTGTATAATGCTCATCCAGCTAGAATGTTTATGGGAGATACAGGCTCGCTTGCACTTGGTGGTTTTGTAGTTAGTATAGCGTTGTTACTTAAAATGCCGTTATTTCTTATTATTGTTGGAATAATCTATATAGCAGAAGTTTTATCTGTTATAATTCAGGTTGCAAGCTTCAAGCTTACAAAAAAAAGGGTGTTTAAAATGGCACCTATACACCATCACTTTGAGTTAATGGGTTGGAAAGAAACAAAGGTTGTGGCTGTGTTTTTTATAATAACGGCAATAGCTTGCTTGATAGGTTTTTTAGCCTTTTAGAGGTCAGATGAAAGGATTGAGGTTTGTATGAGGGAAAAAAGTAGTGGTAAGATTACTGATATAAATGATTATAGAAGAAGTCGGGTAGGTTCTAGAGAGAGGGTAAGTGATGGCCGAAATCCGGCGGACAAAAATAGACCAAAGAAAATAGGGGTGTTACCTAGTATTAAGAGACCTAAACAGGTAGATTTTATGCTTATGATGCTCATTATTTCACTTGTTTTGTTTGGTCTTATCATGATTTTTAGTGCTAGCTATTATCAAGCTATTGACAGATATTCTGATATGTTTCATTTTCTAAAACGACAAGGTTTATGGGTTGTTATAGGAATATTTGCTATGATTGTAATTATGAATATAAGCTATAAATTCTGGAATAAAGTATCGTGGTTTACATATGTAATTTCTATCGGACTTCTTGGGTTGGTTTTAACGATGGGGCTTGTTTCAAATGGAGCAGCGAGATGGTTCAAGGTAGTTGGAGGAGCCACTATTCAGCCATCGGAGTTTACTAAAATTGCAGTTATATTATTTTTAGCTTATTTATTAAGTAAGAAGCAAGAAGGAGATATGACGAGAAAAGAAATCGGAAAATATTTATTAGTACTTATTGTCCCTGTAATACTTGTAATGGTAGAAAATATTAGTACGTCAATAGTTATTTTTGTTATAGGAATAACTATGTTATTTATAAGAACGATGAATGTAAAAGTTATATACATAGTGTCACTACTTTGTGTAGTTGGATACACATTATTATACTATTTAGTACCTATATTAAACTTAACACAATATGTTCCTGAAAAATACAAATCGCGTATTCACCGTATAGAGGTATGGCTAGACCCTTGGGCAGATCCACAGGGGGCAGGATTTCAAACTATTCAGTCACTCTATGCTGTTGGCTCGGGAGGTATTTGGGGTCTAGGACTAGGTGAAAGTAGACAAAAGCTTGGATACATACCTGAATCTCATAATGACATAATATTTTCTATAATATGCGAAGAGCTAGGTTTAGTGGGTGCCACAGTACTTATATGTTTATTCCTCACACTAATCTGGAAAGGAATAAAGATTGCCACCCGAGCCCCAGACATGTACTCAAGCTTGGTAGCAATTGGAATAACCACAATGGTGGCGATACAGGTTATAATAAATATAGCGGTTATAACTAATACAATACCTGTAACAGGTATGCCTCTTCCGTTTATAAGCTATGGAGGTAGTTCGTTATTGACACTGCTTATATCTATGGGGATATTGCTTAACATATCGAAATTTGCAAAAGACTAAAATCTCTCATCTCTAATTCATAGAGAGGGGTACTTTTTAAAAAATATATAAAAATACCTTGAAATTTATATGAATTAGTGTTATTATATGTATATTGTAAAATAAATTAAAGAGGGAGGAATGTTTATGGATTCAACGATGTTAATAGTTATTGGTGTAGTACTGATTTTAGGGTTAATATATGTAGCAATCTACAATAGTTTAATAGCGAAGAGAAATCAAGTAAAAAATGCATTTGCGGGGATGGATGTTCAGCTAAAGAAAAGGTATGACCTTATTCCAAATCTAGTTGCAGCTGTAGGTGAGTATGTAGAGCATGAAAGAGAAACGCTTACAAAGCTTACAGAGCTTAGAGCAAGAGCAATGTCACCTAATGCTTCTAATGAAGAAAAGCTTCAAATAGCAGGTGAAACACAAAGAATGCTTGGCGGTATAATGGTTGCAGTTGAGAATTATCCTAACCTAAAAGCTAATGAAAATTTCCTAGACTTGCAAAGAAGTTTAAATGAAGTAGAAGAACAAATAGCAGCAGCTAGAAGGTTTTATAATTCGGCTGTTATGGATTTAAATAATTCTATACTGATGTTCCCAAGTAATATAGTTGCGGAAATTATGGGACTCAAGGAAGAAAAAATGTTTGAAATAATAGAGCAAGAAAGACAGAATGTAGACGTGAAGGATTTATTTAATAGATAATTTTGCGAAAATAAGGTTAAAAACTAGTGCTCGGATAAGCGGGTACTTTTTTTAACATAAATTTAATAAAAAACGACAAAAAGTATGATATACTAAAATGTGAAGAAAAGTTGAATTTATAAAAAATATATAAGGAGCTGAAGAAATATGAAATACGTAAAATACATAATTACATCAATATTTTGTTTAGGACTGTTTATGGATATGGTATTTGCGGAGGGAATAAAGACTCCAGATACCATTAGGATTGGGCTTGAGTATTCTTATAAGGAGCTTGCTAAGGTTGATATTGCCTCAAAGCAGATTATTTGCGGTAGCTTCGATGGTTACAATTTTACTCAGGTTTTTAATATGAGTTCTAATACTGGATTTAGTGTATATACAGATGATAATTTTTATTTGAAATTTGGTGGGGATTACTATTCTTATGATGATGCGAAAGCGACATTAGAAGCACTGAATGTCACAGAAGTAAATAAATTTTTGGCATATATTTCAGATAATGTATGGAATATATATCTAGGAGGATATGCGACTCAAGATGAAATGTATAATGCGATGGGAATATTGAATGCAACTTATACTGATTTAAACCTTGGATTTGTTGATGCTACATTGACTCGGGATTATATAGTTTCAAAAGATAATAATAAAAAGATAATCTTAGATAACGTAGGTAAATATGCTTATATTACTACAAGTGAAAGATTGATGAATCTAGCAGCTAGAACATATAGAGGATATATACAGTTTGTTAGGGTTGACAGTGGTAAGATAACACCGGTAAACACACTTTCTTTTAATGAGTATTTGTATGGTGTTGTTCCAGCAGAGATGAGTTCTTCGTGGCCACTAGAGGCACTCAAGGCACAAGCAATAGCGGCTAAAAATTATGCAATGCTTGCTGTAAATAGTAAAAAGTATAAATATTACGATATATCAGATACAACAAATGACCAAGTATATAAGGGCTATAGCGTAGAAGGTGAAAATTCAAGCAAAGCAGTTAATGAAACCGCAGGAAAAGTACTGATATATAATGAAAAACTTGTAAGCACATTCTTTTTTTCAAGTAGCGGTGGTTATACAGAAAACTCCGAAAATGCATGGACAAATGCAGTACCATATTTAAGAGGGGTAAAAGATATATACGAGCCTCAAAATTCTAATAGTAACTGGGAAATGTCGATTAAAAAGAGCGATATAAAGATGGCTCTCTTAGGTCTAGGTAAGGATATAGGAGATATAGTTGACCTTAACTTAGAAAAGTCAAAGGATACAGGTAGAGTGCAAGAAATCACTATCGTTGGTACAAATGGAACGTATTCGTTACAAAAAGAGTATATTAGAACTTCATTAAAACCAATTTTCGGAAGTGTATTAAAAAGCAGGAATTTTGATGTTGTAAATAAAACTCCAGAAAATACGGTAAATGTTAATATAAGAGGTATAGATAATACAAATAACAAAAACATATATAGCGAAGTTTATATTTTGGGTTCTGATGGCGTTGTAAAAAAGCTAAACACAAGTACAAATACAGTATCAATAACAGGAATAGAAACTACAAAAAAAGTAACACCATCCACGACAAACTCTACAAGTGACAGCTTTACAATCCGTGGCTCAGGTTGGGGACATGGAGTAGGCATGAGCCAATACGGAGCCAAAGGAATGGCAGAGGCTGGGTTTATGTATGATGAGATACTTAAATTTTACTATACAGGAACTGAAGTTGTGAGTAATTAAAAAATTTCAATAAAATTTCAAAAAAACTTTCTAGCATATTGACAAAAAAAGGATAAACGTGTATAATGAAAAAGTAACTTTGGAGGCGATAAATTTGATTATTAATATTTCGGATCTGCTAAAGGGTATTAATGTAGATACCATGGATATAAGTTTTTATGAAGATATAGATAATATTACTATATGTGGTAAAAATATAAAAATTTTAGAACCTATGAAAGTTACAGGTAAAATTACTACAGATGGTAAAATAGCTAGTTTTTCAGGACAAGCAAATTTAACTATTCAAACAGAATGTGACAGATGCGTAAGTGTTTTTGAAGAAAACTTAACATTTGATATTAATGAAAAATTTACTAATGATTCATATTCTGATGATGAAAATGAATATTATCAAATGATTGATAATAAAATAGATTTCACACCTGTAATAATGCATAATCTACATATGAATATGCCAATGAAGTTTCTTTGTAGTTCAGATTGTAAAGGAATTGTTACTAACTGTGAAACTAATATAAATGAATGTTCACCATTTGCAAAATTAAAGGAAACGTTTAAAACTCAAGGAGGTAGATGAAATGGCAAGTATTGCACCGAAGTATAGGATCTCGAAATCAAGAAGAGATAAGAGACAAAAGAGTGTTATGAAAATGACAGCTCCAAATTTAGTAAAATGCAAAAGCTGTGGAGAATTGATGATGTCTCATAAAGTATGCAAGGCATGTGGAAAGTATGATGGAAGAGAAGTAATAAAAGTTGAACAGAAATAAGACAAAGAATAAAACAAAAAAACAAGACAATAAAAAAGTGCATATGCACTTTTTTATTGTTCTATCTTATTTACTTTTTTAGACAACCTAGATATTTTTCTTGCAGCTGTTTTTCTGTGTAATACACCTTTAGATCGAGCCTTATCAATAGTAGACATAGCATTTACCAAAGCTTCGTTTGCTACTTCTTTATTATTTGATACAGTAGCTGCTATAACTTTTTTAGTAGCAGTTTTAATTTTTGATTTAACTGCTTTATTTTCTAAAGTTCTTCTTTCGATAACCTTGATTCTCTTTTTTGCTGATTTAATATTAGCCAAGTTTCATGACCTCCTTTTAAGAGTTTATTTAAATGACGGTATTTTCATACAAAGTCGATGCTCTTATTTTAATACATTTTTAGTAAAAAGTCAATGCATAAATGGAAAAAAAATGAGAAAAATATACTAGAGGAAGTAGAGAGGAGAGGTTTATATGAAGATTGATAACTATAAAATACAAACAGACCTTGCGATAGAGTCTAGAGAAATGGTAAGCGGAGAAGAAAATATTGAAGTGAAAGGTGTTTCAGTAAAAATAGAAGAGAAGGAAAATAAGAAGATAAAAATTACAAGAGTAAATATAATTGATGAACAGGGTAGTGAAAGTATGGGGAAACCTATAGGTAACTATATTACTGTTGAATCTGATTTGATAAAAGAAAATGAAACGGATATACACAAGAAGATATCTAAAATTATATCTAATGAGTTAAAGCAGCTTTTTGATATAAAAAAGGATAAAAAAGTATTTATAGTTGGGCTTGGCAACTGGAATGTTACAGCTGATTCGTTAGGACCTAAGGTTATATCAAAAACTATAGTAACAAAGCATTTATTTGAATATATGGAGGAGGAAATAAGTAAAACATTTGGATGTGTAAGTGCATTTGTCCCAGGCGTAATGGGCATTACGGGTATGGAAACTAGCGAGGTTGTAAAGGGGATAGTGGAGAAAACAAAGCCAGACTTACTCATAGTTATAGACTCGCTTGCGGCAAGAAATGTTACCAGGGTAAATAGCACTATACAAATAACAGATACCGGTATACACCCGGGTTCGGGTGTAGGAAATAAAAGAAAAGAGATAAGCAAGCAAACGGTAGGTGTGCAAGTTATAGCTATAGGTGTTCCAACTGTTGTAAATGCGGTTACAATAGTTAGTGATGTAGTTGATAATATAAATACCTTACTTAAAAATGCGAATAAAAGCATATCAGAGGAACAAAAACATAGCATCACAAATCAGCTATTATCAGAGGATTTTCAAAATTTATGTGTTACCCCAAAAGAAGAGGATATAGTGATAAAAAGAGTAAGAAATATTATAGCTGATGCCTTAAATGTATATGTTCACCACGGAGTTAGCATAGAAGATGTTAGAGAATATTTGTAATATTTCTAGCCTGTCTTAAATATAATAGCTGTAGAGTGTTTACAAAAGAAGACAGGAGGGATTGGTCTGGTAAAATATAATGATCTAAATGTTAGTTTACGTATATATAACTTTACAATTTTTTGTGTAATATTTTTTTCTATTGCCCTAGGGCTCACTTTTATAAAGATGATTTATAAAATAAATTATATACCAGATATAAGAAATATATGTAGTTATATAAATGGAGTAGGGAAGGTTGTATTTAAAACAGCCGATGTGATGAAATATTATGTACCTAACAAAACGGAAAAGACTAAAGAAGTGACAAAGCTTAATATTAAAGAGCAAGATGATGAGATATATCAAATAAAGCAAGAAGAACTAGAAGAAAATAAAACTGTTACACCTCAAAAAAGCATACCTACAGTGCCGACGAGTATTGATATAGGAAATCTAGAAAAGACGATTGGCAAACTATATTTATTTGAAAGTACGGTAAGTATTGCTACTAAAGATATGCATTTAGAAAAGTTAGTAAATGAGAAGCTTACAGTAACGCAAGACACCGATAAGCCAAAAATATTAATATTTCATACTCATTCACAAGAAGATTTTGTAGATAGCAGAGCAGGTAATGAAGAGGATAGTGTTATTGGTTTGGGAAATAGATTGGCTAATATATTATATACAAAATATAAAATAAAGTCACTACATGACAAAGGTAAATATGATGTAGTTAAGGGTAAACTACACAGAGATGGTAGCTATACAAGGGCGGGTGAAAATATAGAGAAGATACTCAAAGCTAACCCTCAAATTGAGGTGGTAATAGACATACATAGAGATGGAGTTCCTGAAAGTGTTAAGCTAGTACATGATGTAAATAAAAATAAAACTGCAAGAATAATGTTTGTAAATGGAGTATGTGAGAAAATGACTGATGGTAAAATGCAAAAAATCAATAATCTACCTAATAACTATATCTCTACAAATATGGCATTTAGCCTACAAATGCAGCTTGAGGCAAATAAAAGATTTCCTGGTTTAATGCGAAAAATACTAATTAAACCGTACAGATATAGTCTTTACATGAGACCAAAGTCTTTGCTAGTAGAGATCGGTGCACAGACTAATACTGTAACAGAAGCCAAAAATGCAATGGAACCACTTGCTGAGGTATTGACGAAGGTGATAGGGTAAAATTTTGTAAAAAAGGTCTTTACATTTTGTGTTAGATAGTGTATAATTTTAGGAAGTAGGACTCACCCCTAACCCCTCTAAAAGAGAGGGGAATGTAGAACTTTGGTGAGTTGAGAAAAATATAGGGAGGCATATATGGCTGATTTTAGGGAATTGTATTATGAAAGTGGTAGGATGAAGTATTTAGGAGAGGTTGTTGATGATGGTATATATCATGGAAAGGGTAAAGCTTTTTATGAAAATGGAAATGTAGCATACGAAGGGGAATATAAAGACAATATGTTCCATGGTACTGGGAAGATATTTTATACTGATGGAAAGATAGCATACCAAGGAGAGTTCTATGACAATAAAAGACACGGAGTAGGAAAGCTCTTTGCACTAGATGGCAAGGTTGTGTATGAAGGGGAATTCATGGATGATGTCCGACATGGATATGGTAGGGAATATAGTATAATTACAGGTGAAGTGACTTATGAGGGTAAGTTTGAGAATAACAGGATTTCAGGATAAAGGGTAGATATTAAGATGAATGATAAACTTGGGAACGCTTTATATTTTTACAAAAATTTGAATTTATGTAAAAATATATGAAATATATTGACAAATTTGAGAAAATAGTATAATATATAGATATTATATACTATTTTATGACAAAGGAGAGATTTTGAAATGTGTAATACATCACAAAAGGAACGTGAGAGTTTTAAAACAAAAATTTTTGATAAAGAGCATGGTGAAGGGTATACTGCCGCTTTAGTGGATGAAGGTATAACAGCAGCGTATGAAAAATATTTGGAGGAACAAAAAGTTTTAAATGAAGAAGGTGTTTGTTGGGAAAAGTATGATGAAGAAAAAAGATTAGGTAGTGAAGAAAGAAGAGATTTTGAAAATGATGTAACAATAAATAGTAAAGGCGCAGCTAGCCTTTTGTGGGAACAAGGAGTTATTAAACGAACAAATTATCAAATGGGAGAAACATTAGATGATGAAACAAGAGCTAGAAGAATAACTATAGAGAACGATATTTCCTATGCAGAAGGTGAAATGCGAAAGAATAAGTATGAACCGTTAACTTTTGAAACTGCAAGTGTAGCTACAGATTATATACTTGATAAGATTACAGCAGAAGAGGCTTGTATTCAAGTATTTAATGGAAGAACAACTAAATTTAATCAGGGTGAATTTACTACACAAACAGAAGAAAAATTATTTAATGAATATATGGAGAGTTTATACGAAATTGAAATATAAGTTGATTAAATAAAAGCTAAACAAAACAAACTCTAAATAAAGCATACACCCTATGCTTTATTTTTATTCCTCCAATCCACCTCCCACAAACAAAAAATAAAAATTTTTCCCCAAACCCCCTTGACAAAACTTCAAAATCGTGGTATAAAATAGTTAGCACTCACAAACATAGAGTGCTAACAAGAGGATGTGATCACGTGACACTAGGGGAGAGAAAGATTAGAATTTTGATGGCGATCATTGATGATTATATCAAAAACGCAGAACCAGTGGGGTCTAGTACTATTGTAAAGAAGTATGACATGGGGGTAAGTCCTGCTACTATACGAAACGAAATGGCGGATTTGGAAGGACTAGGACTACTCATGCAGCCACATACATCGGCTGGGAGAATACCTTCCGAAAAAGCGTATAGACTATATGTAAACGAACTAATGAAGCAAAAGCAAGTAGGTAATGCACCGATCGCAGACATCGGGGGCGTTTTGCGAACAAAGCTTGATGACCCAGATGAGTTAATAAGAGAGATAGCCCGTATAGTTTCAAAAAATACACATTATGCAGCTATAGTAACTAAATCACAGATCAGAAAGTCAACTATAAGGTATATACAGCTTATAAATATTGATGAAAATAGTGTGCTGCTAGTGCTAGTTATAAATAAGGATATAGTGAAAAATCATATATTTAAAGCTAATGCTTCTATAGCACAAGAAGAGCTTGATATAATCTCGAAGATTTTGAATAAAAATTTTACAAACCATTCAATACAAGAGATAAACATTGAGCTCATAAAGAAAGTAGGAGCAGAGCTAGGTGAATACAAAAACATACTAGCACCCATTCTAGAGGTTATAGCAGGTACTATCAAAGCTATCGACAAACCAGACTGCTCTGTATCTGGAATGAATAACATTCTTGACTTTCCAGAGTTCAGCAATCTAGACAAAGCAAGGGATATGATGAAGTTTTTAGACGAATCCGAAGGAATATTCAAAATACTAAATCAATATCCAAATGATAGTGGTAAAATACGAGTTCGCATAGGATCAGAAAGTGGCTTTTCACAGATTGACCAGTGTAGTATTGTAAGCGGTAGCTACAATATAAATGACAGCATGTATGGTACAATTGCGGTGATAGGTCCGATAAGGATGGATTATCTGAATGCAGTGGCATTACTTGAAAATTTGATAAGACAGGTAAATAGGCTGTAGGATAACGAAAGGAGGAGGAGTATGGAGGAGAAAGATGAAGATTTAACTATTGATGATACAGTAGCTTCGGAAGGTAAGCTAGGTACAGTTAAAAAGAAGCTAGAGGAAATGACGAATGAGTGTGGTAACTATCTTGATAAATATCAGCGAACAATGGCTGAATTTGACAACTTTAGAAAGCGCACTGCTAAAGAGAAGGTAGAAATGTATGACATAGGTGTAATGGAAACAGTGGAAAAAATCTTGCCTATGATCGATAACTTTGAAAGAGCATTATTGCAGATAAGTAAAGACATAAGTGAAGAAGAGGCTAAAGAGCATTCCATACTTAAAGGAATAAATATGATATATACTCAATTTACTGACACTCT
>MGOW01000062.1:0-29257 GCA_001797255.1 Clostridiales bacterium GWE2_32_10 | reverse complement strand
GAAAAACATTTGACCCTAATCTGCATAATGCGGTTATGCATGTTGAAGATGAAAATCATGGGGAGAATGAGGTTATAGAGGTATTTCAGAAAGGATATATTTATGGTGAGAAGGTTATTAGGCATGCTATGGTTAAGGTGGGGAACTAGATTTAGGGGGTGGCATTATTAAAAAGTATTTGAAAGGAATATTTATTTTAATTATATGCTCAATACTCGTAGCTATGGTTGTTAATGCACGTAAAAGTAATAATTTAGGTATGAATTATATAGAAGTATTGAAGAATGGTACAATAATAAAAATAAATGAGGTGAGCTATTCAAAAGAATTTTTCTTATGGAAAGGTTCTTATGATGGTATTTTACATTATAAGGATGGAAGTAGCACTGAAGTAAAAATTAGTTATTATGGCAATCTTTTTAGAATAGACTCTGATAAAGAAGGCGTATATAGATATAACCAAGATGAATTAAATATTGATAAATAATATTTCAAAATATAAATTATTATATTAGGGGGAATTACATTTATGAAAGAAATTACTCCAGAAATACAACAAATGTTAGAAGAATTGAAGGAAGAGGTTTTGAAGATTGCAGGTAGTGATGTTAAGAAGATAATTCTTTTTGGGTCTTATGCTAGAGGAGACTATGAGGAAGAATCTGATATTGATGTTATGATTTTGGTTGGGAGTGATAATTCAAAAAAGTATGATAATGAAATAGTAGATACTCAAACAGATTTGTGTATTAAATATGGAAAAGTAGTAATGCCTCTATTCTATAGTTATCAGTATTACAAAGAAAAAGAAAATTCTATGCCGTTATATATAAATGTAAAAAATGAGGGGGTTACTGTTTATGATGCCGCCTGAAAGATTAGAACTTATAGAGTATAGGAAATCTAGGGTAAAAGAAAAATTAGAAGCAGCTGAAGATTTGATAAAAAAATATAAAAATATATAAATAGAAAAATATATAAATGAAAAAATAGAAAACGAAAGGGGAAATTAAAAATGGGAAAAATTATAGGGATTGACTTAGGAACAACAAATTCATGTGTATCAGTAATGGAAGGTGGAAAGCCAGTAGTTATTGCAAATGCGGAGGGATTTAGAACGACTCCGTCAGTGGTTGCATTTAGTAAAAGTGGTGAAAGATTAGTAGGGGAGGCTGCAAAGCGTCAGGCGATAACAAACCCAGACAAAACGATAATATCAATCAAAAGGGAAATGGGCACAGATCATAAAACAAAGATTGACGACAAAACATACTCACCACAAGAAATATCAGCAATGATACTAGGCAAGCTTAAAGCAGATGCAGAAAGCTACCTAGGAGAAAAGGTGACAGAGGCAGTTATAACAGTGCCAGCATATTTCTCAGACAGCCAAAGACAAGCGACAAAAGATGCAGGACGTATTGCAGGGCTTGATGTAAAGAGAATAATAAACGAGCCAACAGCAGCAGCACTAGCTTATGGGCTTGATAACGAGCATGAGCAAGTAATTATGGTATATGACCTAGGTGGAGGAACATTTGACGTTTCTGTTATAGAAATAGGGGATGGAGTTCTTGAAGTGCTTGCAACAAGCGGGGACAATAGACTAGGTGGAGACGATTTCGATGCTAGAGTAATCGACTTTTTAGTAAAAGAATTTAAAAGCAAAGAAGGTATTGACCTTAGCCAAGATAAAATGGCTATGCAAAGACTAAAGGAAGCAGCAGAAAAAGCGAAAAAAGAGCTATCAAGTAATGTAACTTCAAACATAAATCTTCCATTCATAACAGCGAATGCAGAAGGACCAAAGCATATGGACATAACACTTACACGCGCAAAATTCGAGGAGCTTGTAGCAGATCTTATTGAAAGAACAGCAAAGCCAGTAAATACAGCACTTGCTGATGCTAAGATAGATGCAGCGAGACTAAACAAGGTATTACTAGTTGGTGGTTCTACTCGTGTGCCAGCAGTACAAGAGCTAGTTAAAAAGCTTACTGGAGGAAAAGAACCATTCAAAGGAATAAACCCAGACGAGTGTGTTGCGGTAGGAGCAGCTATCCAAGGAGGTAAGCTTGCAGGGGATGCAGGAGCTGGGGATATACTACTTCTTGATGTTACACCACTTTCACTAGGTATAGAAACATTAGGTGGAGTATTTACAAAGCTTATTGAGAGAAACACAACAATACCTACAAAGAAAAGCCAAACATTCTCTACAGCTGCAGATAACCAATCAGCAGTTAGCATAGTAGTATGCCAAGGTGAAAGACCAATGGCGAAAGATAATAAGATGCTTGGTACATTTAATCTTGATGGAATACCACCAGCACCAAGAGGAGTACCTCAAATTGAAGTTACATTTGATATAGATGCAAATGGTATCGTTCACGTAGGTGCAAAAGATTTAGGAACAGGAAAAGAGCAAAGAATATCTATAACTGCTAGCACTAATCTCTCAGAAGATGAAATAAATAAAGCAGTAAAAGAAGCAGAAGCTCACGCAGAAGAAGATAAAAAACGTAAAGAAGCAATAGATACTAGAAACGAAGCTGATTCGCTAGCATTCCAAACAGAAAAGACACTAGCAGATTTAGCGGACAAAATAGATGTGGCTGACAAGCAAAAACTTGAAGATGAGCTTAAAGCTTTGAAAGAGTTACTAGATGCAAATCCAATTGAAACTATAGATTCTGAAAAAGCAGAAAAAATAAAAGCAGCAAAAGATACTTTACAAAATACATTTATGGAAGTATCGACTAAGCTATACCAAAGTGCACAAGCGGCTGGTGCAAATTCTAATGATTTTGCAGGAGCAAGCTCAAATGAGGATGCCGGAAAAAATGATAACGATGATGTAGTTGATGCGGATTATAAGGAAGTTTAGTACTCACTATAATATTATTGTTGCAAACTACGAACGAGGGACATGAGTTAAGGAGGCGTTTATATGTTCAAGAAAATACTTATTGCTAACCGTGGGGAGATTGCGGTTAGAATAATAAGAGCTTGCAGAGAAATGGGAATAGAAACTGTGGCTGTTTACTCCGAAATAGATAAGGAAGCTTTGCATACGCAAATGGCTGATGAGGCCATTTGCATCGGCAAGGCGGCTCCAGCAGATAGTTATCTAAATATACAGAACATACTTAGTGCTACAATACTATCAGGTGCTGAGGCTATACACCCTGGGTTTGGATTTTTGTCTGAAAATAGTAGATTTGCTAGGATATGTGAAGAATGTAATATAAAATTTATAGGTCCGAAACCTGAAATAATAGATAAGATGGGAAATAAATCTCAGGCGAGGGAAATAATGAAACAGGCAGGAGTGCCTGTAGTACCAGGTTCGGAAGGTATAGTAGTAGACGGAGCCGATGCACTAAAGATAGCCGATAAAATAGGTTATCCAGTTATGGTGAAAGCTTCTGCAGGTGGAGGTGGAAGAGGTATGAGGCTTGTTCGTAGTCGAGAAGATTTTCTAAAACTATTTGATACAGCTCAATCAGAAGCCAAAGTAGGTTTTGGGGATTCGTCTATGTATGTAGAAAAATTCATAGAAAACCCAAAGCATATAGAGTTTCAAATACTTGCTGATGAACATGGAAATGTGGTGCATTTAGGGGAAAGAGATTGCTCCATTCAAAGACGACATCAAAAAATTGTCGAAGAAACTCCATCGGTATTATTAAATGATGTGCTCAGAAAAAAGATGGGTGAAGCAGCAATAAAAGCTGCAAAAGCAGTAAATTACCAAAATGCAGGAACGATAGAATTTTTATTAGATAAAGATAAAAACTTTTATTTTATGGAAATGAATACAAGAATTCAAGTAGAACACCCAATAACAGAGATGGTTACAGGTGTTGATCTAGTTAAAGAACAAATACTCATAGCAGCAGGCAAAAAGCTTGATATAGGTGAAAATGATATTAAAATAAATGGGTGTTCAATAGAATGCAGAATAAATGCAGAGGATCCTGAAAATAATTTCAGACCATCACCAGGAAAGATAGAAAACCTACACATTCCAGGAGGACTAGGAGTTAGGATTGATAGTGCCATTTACAGCGGATACAATATTCCATCTACATATGATTCAATGTTAGCAAAGCTTATAGTTCATGCCAAGACAAGAACAGAAGCTATAACGAAGATGAAAAGAGCACTAAGTGAATTTATAGTAGATGGAGTAAAAACAAACGTAGACTTTCATTTTGAGATATTGAATAATGAGATGTTTAGAGATGGAACGTATGATACAGGGTTTATAGAACAAATCAAAAACTAACTCATCCCCCCAGCCCCCTCTCTAAAAGAGAGGGGGAGAGATACCGCAAGCGTCTTGGTGGGAATAAAACTAATTCGTAGTGCTCCCCTCTCTTTTAGAGAGGGGTTGGGGGTGAGTTAAGGGCTGGAGGAATAGCTATGGGAATGTTTAGTTCTAAGAAGTATATAACGCTTGATATACGAAATCATATTGATGTAAGTGAAAAATCGGAGTATCCAGAGTATAAGCCATATATACCTAATGGTAAGTGGGCGAAATGTCCTGAATGTGGGATGACTTTGTATATAGAAGATCTAGAGAAGGATAATATGGTTTGTAATAATTGTAGTACGCATTTAAGAATTGGTGCGGCAGATAGGATAAGGCTTATAGTAGATGAGGGGACTTTTAGTGAGTTTGCACAGGATATAGAAAGCGCTAACCCTTTAAAATATGAAGCGTATGATATTAAATTAAATCAATATAAAAGTAAAACAAGTATGAAGTCAGCTGTGGTCACAGGTAAAGGTAAGATACATAGTAGAGAAGTTATACTTGTGGTTATGGATAGTCATTTTATGATGGGGAGTATGAGCGGAGCAGAAGGTGAGAAGATAACACTAGCTATAGAGAAGGCAACAAATGAGAAGTTGCCTATAATTATATTTACCGCATCTGGAGGAGCCAGAATGCAAGAAGGAATATTTTCTTTAATGCAAATGGCTAAAACAAGTGCTGCACTTGCAAGACATAGTGAGGCAGGGTTGTTATATATAACTGTACTTACAGACCCTACTACAGGTGGTGTAACAGCAAGCTTTGCAATGCTTGGGGATATTATTTTAGCTGAACCTGGAAGTCTAATAGGATTTGCAGGAAAACGTGTAATAGAGCAAACTATAAAGCAACAATTACCAGAAGACTTCCAAACAGCGGAATTCCTACTAGAGCATGGGTTTGTTGATAAAATAGTAGGAAGAAAAGAGCTAAAGGTGACATTAAGTAAGATACTAGAAATGCATTAGGAGGTAAATTATTATGGGTAAAGCGTGGAATATAGTTGAGTTAGCTAGGCATGCTGATAGACCAACTGCACTAGATTATATAAATATGATATTTACAGATTTTATAGAGCTACATGGAGATAGACAATATGCAGATGACAAAGCTATGGTATGTGGTATAGCAAAGTTTATGGGTGAAGCTGTTACAATAATAGCAGAGCAAAAAGGGCGAAATACTAAAGAGAAGATAGAAAGAAATTTTGCTATGCCTCATCCAGAAGGATATAGGAAAGCACTTAGATTTATGAAGCAAGCTGAAAAGTTTGGACGTCCTGTAATATGTTTTGTCGATACTCCAGGGGCGTATTGTGGAGTAGGGGCAGAGGAGAGGGGACAGGGCGAAGCGATAGCACGCAACCTATTAGAAATGTCAAAACTACAGGTTCCAGTAATATCTATAGTAATAGGTGAAGGTGGAAGTGGTGGGGCGCTTGCGGTAGCAGTTGCAGATGAGGTATGGATGCTTGAAAATGCGATATATTCTATACTTTCACCAGAAGGCTTTGCAACTATACTATGGAAAGACTCTACTCGTGCAAAGGAAGCCGCCGAAATAATGAAAATAACAGCACAAGAGCTAAAAGAATTTGGGATAATAGATAAAATTATAAAAGAGAAAAAAGGCGGTGTGCATAAAGATATAGACTACACTGTACAGCATATAAAAGAAGAACTAGCAATAAGTATAAGCGAGTTAAAATCAAAAACAAAGGAAAAATTGTTAGATGATAGATATAATAAATTTAGGAAAATGGGAGAAATAAGGCAAAGTACAAATAACAAAATACAAAAATATAAATAAAAATCTAAAAGCACTAAAAAAGCACTAAAAAAGCAGACTCTAATAAGTGTGGTAAAAAATTCATTAAAAATTTCTAAAATAAATATAAAGTAATTTTATATGTTCACCGATATATTTTATAGCTTAATAAAGCAAGGGAATGTAGAATATATCTTTTGAACAGGAGGTTCGAAATAATATGAGAATAAATCACAACTTAATGGCATTAAACACTTATAATAATTTATCGGCTACGGGGGCTAGTCAAGCAAAATCTATGGAGAAATTGTCTTCAGGTCTTAGAATTAACAGGGCAGGAGATGATGCAGCGGGGCTTGCTATATCAGAAAAAATGCGTGCACAAATCAGAGGATTAGGGCAAGCATCAAGAAATGCACAGGACGGTATAAGCTTGTTACAAACAGCAGAAGGTGCGTTAAATGAAACACACTCAATACTACAAAGAATGAGAGAACTAGCAGTACAATCAGCAAATGGTACAATGACTGATGCAGATAGAGTAAATATTCAATCAGAAGTATCACAGCTTAAAACAGAAATTGATCGTATATCAGACTCAACAGAGTTTAATGGTAAAAAATTATTAAATGGAAGTATAGACCAATCTAGAACATCACAGGGAACAAAACTAGAATCAAGTTCATTCAAATTAGCAGCTGCAGGTGCAGAAGTAGATGGTACTACAGCAGTTGATGCAACAACGAGAATAGTAACAGGAATGAATGATAAATTTGCATTGACAGTAAAAGATGCACAAGGAAATACACTAGGTGGAGCAGCACAACAAATAACAATAGCAGCAGGAAATTATTCAAGATCAGAATTAGTAGCAGCAGTAAATGCAGGAATAGGAGGCAACTCAGATTTATCAGGAGAAGTAAGAGCAAGTATAGATGGAGCAAACCATATATCATTTGTTACATCTGATAGAGGAGCAGCTACAGCAATAACAATAAATACACCAACAACGGCAGCACAATCAGCATTAGATGCATTAGGATTTAAAGCAGACACAGCTGCACATGTTGGTTCAGTTGACTTAACAGCAGATATAGACTTATCGGGTGCTAATGGTATATTTGATTTAACCATTGGTGGACAAACATCAACAATAAACCTTGGAGTAGCAAACTTAGGTGCTGCTAGCCAAGCTACATATGTTACAGCTATGCAAACTGCAATTAATACAGCTTTTGGAACCAATGTTGCAACAGTATCAATGAATGGAGTTAATATACAAATAGTTGCAAATGCAGCTGAAGGTGTAGCAATAGCACAAAATGGAGTTAATACAGGTCATACAGCAATATGGGGTTTAGCAGGAAGTGAGCCAGCAGGAGCAGCTACAATAACAGCACCGGATGCAGCAGCGGCATTAAACACTGCGGAAAACGGATCAGATGCAGCAGATGGTGTACTAGGAACAACACAATTAATCAATATGGCAGATACAGATGGGAACTCTCTAGGATTACAAGCAGGAAATGTAATCAAAATAGAAGGAGCATTAGGAGGGACATCATTTACAAGAAACTATACAGTAGCAGCAGGAAGTACGATGGATACTTTAGCTGGAGAAATCCAATCAGCAATAGGAGGAAGTTCGGCAGTAAGCTTTAATGCAACAACACAAGAATTTAATGTAATAGGAGAATCAGGAATAGCAAAAGCAATAACAAACATAAAATTGACTGCACAAGCATCAGCAACAGACACAACAGGGGTAACAAAATTTAATAACTATATGAGTGCATTTGAAGAAACACAAAAAGCGCAAGATGCACATACTGATTCATCAGTAGCAATGCAAATTGGAGCAAATAAAGATCAGACAATGACAGTATCAATAGCTGACATGTCAACAGATAACTTACTACTATCTTCAATAGATGTAAGCTCAACAACAGGAGCAGGATTTGCGATAAACTTGATAGATGATGCCATAGGAGCAGTAAATGAACAACGTTCTAACTTAGGAGCAATCCAAAACAGATTAGAACACTCAATAGCAAACCTAAACACAAGTGCTGAGAACTTAACAGCTGCAGAATCTCGTATCAGAGATGTAGACATGGCTAGTGAAATGATGACACTTACAAAGAATAATATCTTGCAACAAGCAGCACAAGCAATGCTAGCACAAGCAAATCAAGCACCGCAAGGGGTATTAAGGTTGTTACAACAATAGATATAAAAAAACAGCAGAGATGCTGTTTTTTATTTTTAAAATATAAAACTTGAAATGTGATATAAAATGTAGTATAATAGTCGTATAAAGAAATTATGAATTGTCATTGTGAGGCACGAAGCAATCACTTACTTCAAAAACGAGATTGCTTTGTACTCTGCAATGACATAACCAGGGCGTTTTGGTATAATAGAGATTTAGGATGGGGGGGAGAGAGTTTATGAATTTAGCTAATAAAATAAGTTTTTTAAGGATACTATTTATACCTATTTTCTTGTTTTTTATGTATAGTGATACAGAGTATGGTAAATATATTGGGCTTGGTATATTTATAGTTGCATCCCTTACGGATATGTTAGATGGGTATATAGCACGGAAATATAATATGATAACTAAGCTAGGGAAGTTTTTAGATCCTTTGGCGGATAAGATATTAGTGCTTTCTGCAATGATAGTATTTGTTGAGAATGGTGCACTTACTTCATGGGTTGTTATAGTTATTATATTTAGAGAATTTGCTATAACTGGTTTTAGGATAATGGCTGCTGCTGATAACGTAGTGATAGCAGCAAGTGCTTGGGGAAAGTGGAAGACTGTATCGCACATGGCTATGGTTGTAATTTTGTTTTTTGATTTGAATTCATTAAATTATATAAAAGATATATTTATATATTTGGCAGTAATACTTACACTAATATCGGGATTTGACTATGTATGGAAAAATAAACAAATAATTCTAAATTCACAATTCTAAAAATTAACATATTATCTAAATTCATACAAAAAAACGACTATTTTAAAAAAAATAGTCGTTTTTTTAAAAAATATTCGAAAAACAGTTGAGTAAAGAAAGATTTAATGTTAAAATATAATTAGAACGTAAAAACATGACTCACCCCTAACCCCTCTCTAAAAGAGAGGGGGACATAAGACGCAGACGTTATGATAGAGAAAATCTAATACGTGTTGCTCCCCTCTCTTTTAGAGAGGGGTCGGGGGTGAGTACGAAAACTAGAAGGGGAGATAGTGATGGAAGAGAAACCAAACAAGCTGTTGCCTATTTTATTAGGTATAGTTATTTTGTTATTAGTAGTTGTAATAGGTATACAAGTTTATTCAATGATGCAAATGCAAAGTTCAGGTACAAGTACAGATATAGATGCAAGTATAGATAAAGGTACTAAAACTGATGAAAAAAAGGATAAAACTAAAAAGGAACTTGTACCTATTGAAGATATTGAACCAGTTGAAATAGTTAACAAAAAGATGTATATACTAGCACCAGATTCTACAGGAGTGCAATATATGTTAAGGATTACTATAAATTTAGGGCTCGATAAAAAGTCGACAGAATACAAAGAGAAGTCAATATTAATTGAAGAGAAGGTTGCTATAATAAGAGGGATAATAGATACAGTAATAAGAGAGAAAACATATGAAGATTATCAGAGTATTACTTTTTGGGATGATTTGAATAAGAAGTTATTACAAAAATTAAACGACAAGTTTGACACAGATATGATGGTAGATGTATATTTTGATGATGTTTATATTCAAGCAACACCGTAAAAATAGTGAAAAATTATTATAATTAATAACGCAAGCGGGTGATTTTATATGGCTGATGTTTTGTCGCAGAATGAGATTGACGAATTACTAAATGCATTGAATTCTGGCGATTTTGATGTGAATCAAGTTGCTACAGATAAAGAGGAGAAAAAAATAAAGAAATATGATTTTGCGAGACCTTCTAAATTTTCAAAGGAGCATTTAAAGACTCTTGAGATAATCTATGAAAATTATGCAAGAAGTGTAGGAAGCTATTTTTCAGGATATCTTAGAACTCCTACGCATGTAGAAGTTATAAATTCAGAAGCATTGACATATAGAGAGTTTACAAATTCACTTTCTAATCCAATAATTCTTGGAATAGTAGATTTTAAACCACTTAAGGGAAATATAATTGTAAAGATGTCTTCAAAGGTTGGTTTTGCTATAATTGATAGAGTCTTAGGTGGACCTGGCACGATTCTTAAGTCTAATAGAGATTTTACTCAGATAGAAAAGATAATACTTACTAAAATAATGGATAAGTTAGTTAAGATGATGGGTGAACATTGGACAAATGTTCATATCATACAGCCTAAGCTAGAGAATATAGAGACTAATATGCAGTTTGCGGAAATTATAGAACCAAATGAAATGGTTGCATTATTAACTTTAAATTTGAAGGTTGGTGATGTAGAAGGAATGATAAATGTATGTATTCCTTATTTGGTAATAGAACCACTCATGGAGATTTTAAACACAAAATATTTATATACAAATCATAAAAATGTGCAGGTCGAAGATTATAAAGGATTTATACAAGAAAAGCTACAAATTTCTCCAATACCATTAAAAGTATTGTTAGGTAAAACTCAGATTATGGTAAAGGATTTTATAGAGTTAGGTGAGGGAGATGTTATAAGGCTTGATACGTATGTAAGTTCTGATTTAAATATATTTGTAGGAAATTTGTTGAAATTTAAAGGAAAGCCTGGTATAAGCAAAAAGCAAAATGCAATTAAAATAACTAGAATTATTAGAGAGGAGGAAGAGTAATGGTAGATATGCTTTCACAAGATGAAATAGATGCTTTACTAGGAGGAAATTCTAAAAATACAGATACGCAGTTAAATCTTAGTGATAAAGATAAGGATGAGACTATAAAAATACTAGATAAAGCTATGGTTAAAGCCTCGGAAGTGCTATCAAACCTAATCAATAGGCATGTTACTATAAAATATGACTCCATAAGTGATTATAGCTCCATTGAAAGTGTATTAGAGAAAAATAAACATTTAGCTACTAAAATATATTATAAACAAGGTATAAAAGGCGAAAGTATATTGCTTTTTAGAACAGAAGACGCTAAGAATATTGCAAACCTGATGATGGGAATAGAGGAAAAATCTGACGAGGAATTATCAGATTTGCAGCTTAGTGCTATAACAGAGGCTGTTAGCCAGATGATAGGTGTTTCTAGTACAACTATTTCATCGGTGATAGGTGAAAAAGTAGATGTAAGTCCTCCAAAGACAGAAAAAATAGATACAGTGGCAGAACTGGAAAATTTAGCAAATATCGATGATAAAAATTTAGTAATTATTTATAAATTTTTGGTAGATGATACAATTACTAGTGAGATTAGACTTCTAATGACTGAAAGTCTTGTAGAAAATATGCTCGATAAGGTTAAAAGTATGGAAAACGAAAAAATAAAAAAGCAGGATGATGCTATGGATATGAATTTTAATAATACGAATACAAGATCAGAAGCAAAAACTTCAAAAAACTCAAATATGATATCAGAAAAAAACAATGTAAATGTTAAACCAGTTCAATTTGCAGATATTCATCCTTCTGTAATGCAAAAGCAAAAGGAAAATATTGATCTTATAATGGATGTGCCACTTGAAGTAACTGTTGAACTTGGGAGATCTCATAAGTCTATAAGGGAAATACTAGAATTTGCACCCGGTACAATTATAGAGCTAGATAAGCTTGCAGGTGAACCTATAGACATATTAGTAAATGGAAAGTTTGTTGCTAAAGGAGAGGTTATAGTAATTGACGAAAATTTCGGTATAAGAATTACAGAAATCATTGATGTTAAAGACAGAATATGATATAATAGACAAAAATATATTAAATATGTTAAAAAAGGGGGAAGTATATATGGCAGGTAGAAATATTTTAGTTGTAGATGATGCTGCATTTATGCGCATGATGGTTAAGGATATTTTGGTTAAAAATGGTTATGAGGTTGTGGGAGAAGCGGAAAATGGACTTAGGGCGGTGGAAAGATATAAGGAGACGGAACCAGACTTAGTAATAATGGACATTACGATGCCTGAAATGGATGGTATAGAAGCAGTAAAGCAGATTAAAAAGATTAATAACGCTGCAAAAATTATAATGTGTTCAGCTATGGGACAACAAGGTATGGTTATAGAATCAATACAAGCAGGTGCAAGAGATTTTATAGTGAAGCCGTTTCAAGCAGACAGGATTATAGAGGCTGTTAAAAAAGTTTTAGGGTGAAGGATTTGATTTAATATGCAATTTTTTAACGAGGTTTTTAATATAGTAAGTATAATGTTTATACTTTTAATAGTTATGGCGATGGCATATATAACTACAAGATATATTGGAATGAACAATATAAGACGGTTTAAAAATAGAAATATAAAACTTTTAGAGGTGATGCCTATTGGATACCAAAAGTACTTATATATAGTTAAGGTAACAGATAAGCACATGCTACTTTCTGTTAGTAAAGATGACATAAAACTACTAGATATGCTAGACTCTGAAAAGATAGTTATAAATGATGATAATGGTTTAATAGGCAAGGACTTTAAAAATATATTAGAGTCAGTAATAAATAGACAAAAAAAGTAATATTAATCATAAATACCACGGCTTGTCATTGTGAGGAGGTTTTTTCGACGAAGCAATCTCTTACTTAAACATAAGTTAAAAAACGGGATTGCTTCGTACCTCGCAATGACAACGGGTGGAGGAGTACTGGAGTGAATAAAATGAAAAAAGACATAAAGAGAAAGGTATTAATATTACTTATAGCAGTATCGGCTTTGCTAGCCTGGTATGGGTTAAACTCATATTCAGCATACGCAACTGATACTGTAATCCCAGAGGTCGACGTGACATTTGGTGCGGCTGATAGTCCAACTGATGTGACAAATAGCATGAAAATATTATTTTTATTAACTATTATTTCGCTTGCACCATCGATACTTATTATGATGACATCGTTTACACGGATAGTAATAGTACTACATTTTTTAAGATCAGCATTAGGTACTCAACAAACGCCACCTAATCAAATTATAATAGGTTTAGCATTGTTTCTAACTTTATTTATAATGAGTCCAGTGTTAAATGATATTAATGAAAATGCTATAAAACCTTATAACGCAGGCACAATAACGCAGGCAAAAGCTATAGATGAAGGTATGAAACCATTAAAAAGTTTTATGATAAAGCAGACATATGAAAAGGATTTAAATTTATTTATAAATATCTCTAAAACAGCTAAAGTGGAATCACCAGACAAGCTTCCGGCAACAGTTATTATACCAGCATTCATAATTAGTGAGTTAAAAAAGGGATTTATGATGGGATTTATAATATATATTCCATTCCTAGTAATAGATATGATAGTTTCATCAACTCTGATGGCGATGGGGATGATGATGCTACCACCAGTTATGATTTCGCTGCCATTTAAACTTTTGTTATTTGTAATGGTTGACGGTTGGAATTTGCTTGTTGGACAAATCGTCCAGAGTTTTAGATAGGGGGGATAGGTATGAATCAAGGAGCAGTAATAGATTTAGCTAAAAACGCTTTATGGATTACAGTAATGGTATCTTCTCCTGTTTTGCTTATAGGTTTATTTGTTGGACTTATCGTTAGTATATTTCAAGCTGTAACATCAATACAAGAGCCAACTCTCGCATTTGTTCCAAAGATAATTGCTATATTCGTAGCGATGATTATTTTTGGACCTTGGATGCTGGCTGTAATGATGGAGTACATAATATATTTGTATAGCAATATGAATAATTTTCTGGTATAAGAAATTGTGGTGATAACATGGCATTTATGACGCAGGATGTATATATAAATATGGAGCTTATATTTTTAGTGACACTTAGAATGGTAGGTTTTTTTGTAAGTGCTCCATTTTTTAGCGGTCAATATGTAAATAACTATATTAAAGTAGGACTCTCATTTGTTTTAGCAAATGTTGTTGTCGCTACAGGTCTGATAAAAAGTGTTAGTTATTCTAATGGTATTTTTGGATACTTTGTTTTAGGTATTAAAGAGGTTGCTATGGGTTTATTTTTGGGATACATAGCTACTATTGTTTTAAACATTATAGTAATGGTCGGTGAAATGATAGACTTTCAAATAGGTTTTACCATGGCAAGTGTTATGGATCCGCTTAGTGGAGAACAAATGCCGATAACAGGAAATTTGTATCATTTTGTTATAATATCAATAATGCTTATAACAAATATGCACCACGAACTAATAAAGACGATAATTTACAGTTATAATATTGTGGGACTAGGTGGATTTAATTTGACTCAAGCTGTATTTGATATTCATATGGAGATACTTACTGATGTGTTTATCACAGCTATAAAGCTTGCAAGTCCGATAATAGGTATAATGCTTATTATAAATGCGGGGCTTGGAGTACTTGTTAGAACCTTACCTCAAATGAATATGTTTGTGGTAGGATTACCTATAAAGATATATGTATCGCTATATGTTATGATACTTATAACACCAGCTATGATTATGAATTTTTCATATATATTTGATAAGATAAATGTAGGTCTTATAAAAATATTAAAAGGGATGATCCCATAGATGAATGATAAAATTACTAAAAAGCGACTTTTAGAACTCAACCTACAATTTTTTGCAGATGGGTCTGGGGGAGAAAAAACAGAGCTTCCTACAGAAAAAAGAAAAAAGGAAGCAAGAGGCGAAGGGCAATTTGCTAAAAGTATGGAAATAAATACTGCCATGCTTATAATATTTAGCTTTTTTAGCATAAAAATATTTATCCCATACATGTATGAAAAGATTACAGAGTTATTTAAGTATATATTTTCTTTATTATCAAATACGGATGAGATATTTAATGCATCGTATATGATGAATTTTATAATAAATATATCTGGGAAAACCTTAGAGATATTGATGCCTGTTGTACTTATTTGTATGATTGTTGGGATTGTTGCAAATGTAGTCCAAGTAGGATGGCATCCTACACTAAAGCCGCTACAACCAAAACTAAACAGGATTAGTCCACTAGCAGGTTTTAAGCGAATATTTTCTATGAGATCTATTATGGAGCTATTTAAATCACTTATGAAGCTAGTACTTATATGTGCAATAATATACATATCGATTAACAGTGAAATAAAATTATTACCATCATACATAAATATGAGCCTAATACAAAGCACGACAAAAGCCGGTAATGTTATTATAGATACAGCGCTACAAATAGGAATACTATTTGCGGTGCTTGCAATTATTGACTACTCATATCAAAGGTTTGAACACATGAAAACTATGAAAATGAGCAAATATGAGGTAAGGAAAGAATACGAGGAAACAGAAGGAAAACCAGAGATAAAGCAGAAAATAAGGCAAAAAATGCGGCAAATATCTATGCTTAGAATGATGCAAGATGTTCCAAAGGCAGATGTAATAATAACAAACCCAACTCACTATGCAGTTGCGATAAAATATGATCAAAAGAAAGATGCGGTACCTAAAATAGTTGCTAAAGGTACCGACTTTCTAGCACAAAGAATAAAGGAAGTAGCCAAAGAAAATGATGTAGAAATAGTAGAAAATAAACCCTTAGCAAGAGCACTTTATGCTACAGTAGAAATAGGTGAAGAAATACCAGCCGAGCTGTATGGAGCGGTTGCGGAAATACTAGCGTTTGTGTATAGATTGAAGAATAAGGTGTAACTGATAATATTGGTAGTGTAAAGTGAAGTATGGAAAAATGGAACTTACTTCATATATTTATCAAGAAAATCTAAAATTTTATTTAAGTTTTCTTTAGATATAAAAGCGGGATCACCATGTATAGCACCTTTTAATGATTCATATATTACTTTATCACTACCAACATAATTAACTAAATTATTATAAAAGTTAATGGATTGTTGAATTGGTACTATTATATCAGCTGTTCCGTGTTGTATATAGAAAGGTGGGTCGTCAGTGGTGATATAGGTTTCAGGGTTTGCTTTTTTTACCAAGTCAGTTTCAAGAGATAGTTGCTTTCCTATAAGTAAAGATTCAGCTGAAGTTGCTATATTATGCATTTGACCATCGATATTATTTTGTCTAAGCTGATCATCCATAGTTAGGAAGTTAATAGGTCCAAACCAATCTACTGCTGCTTGCACTTTGGTTGATTGTCCAGAAACTCCTAGTGAAGGGTTGTCAAGTTCTTTAACGTTTCCAGATGTTCCTGCTAGGGCTGAAAGGTGACCGCCTGAGGAAACGCCCCATGTAGCTATCTTATTTGGATTGATATTGTACTTATCTGCATTTGCTCTAATAAATCTAATAGCAGCTTTTATATCATATATTTGAGCAGGGAAAATTGCCTCATCAATTAATCTATAGTTGGCAGATGCAACAGCATATCCCCGATCTAAAAGTGTAGGCACATAATCTAATTCATCCCTTTTATCTCCAGTTTTGTATCCACCTCCATGGATTAACATAATAACAGGAAAAGGTCCTTGACCTTTATCTGGTAAAAATATATCCATCTTTTGAGAATTTGATTTAGATGCATAGGTAATGTCAAGCCACTTCTTTTTAAATAGAGACAGGTCAATTGTTTTCTTACTAGGAGCCATAGCTTTCGGAAATTCTACCATATTAGCAATCTTCAATTTATCCTTTGTTGATAATTGATTGTTAGTAGTTTTATTATCAGTTGGTTTATTAAACTGGTAAAAAATACTGTACAATATTAATGCTACAGCTAAAACTACAATAATTATTATTAAATTTTTTATAATATCACCTCAAATGTGAAATATAGTCAATACTTAATACAAATGTACATCATATGTATATGATGCCCAAAACGCTAACTTTATAAGCAAAAAAATAAAATATTGACAAAATTATAAAAAAGGTGTTTAATAGAAGAAAATAAGATACGCGGTGATAATGTAGCTTAATAAATGAATGTATTGATTCAAACAAGAAATCTGAATAGTTTTAAAGGCTAGTTAGGAAAGCTTAGAATAGCAACTAGTAGATAAAAATAAAAAAGCAAGCAAAAATTACTTGCTTTTTTTTATGTAATGGGGTAAAATAATTAAAAGTACAAATTTTGTGAGTTATAGCACAGTGAAAGGAATGAATTTATATTATGGATGAAAGTGTACAAGTAGAGGTAATATTTAGTGATGAGACAGACACGTATAGAACCCCCTCATCTCCTAAAACAGGCGATAGTATAAAAGTAAGAATTCAGACGGCTAAGGCAGATTTTGATAATGTTTACATTCATTATGATAATAAGAAAATAAAAATGCTTATAAAATGCACATCAGAATTTCTTGATATATATGAGGTTCAGATAAAAAATCTAAAAGAAGATATGGAATATTATTTTTGTCTAGTAAAGAACAATAAGGACTTTTATTTTAATAAAATAGGCTTTAATCAAAATTTAGATATACAATATAATTTTAAAATAAAACTAGATTTCCAGACTCCGACTTGGGCTAAAGGAGCTGTAATGTATCAAATACTTGTTGATAGGTTTTTTAATGGGGATCCTTCGAATGATGTAGTGGATAATGAATATATGTATCTTGGAAAGCCTGTTTCTAAAGTGAAAAATTGGTATGAATACCCTAATGCTGAAGATATACGAGAATTTTATGGTGGTGATTTGCAAGGGGTTATAGATAAAATGGATTACTTAAAAGATTTGGGGGTAGATGCTATTTATTTTAATCCATTATTTGTATCTCCTAGCAATCACAAGTATGACGTTCAAGACTATGATCATATTGATCCCCATCTTGGAATAATCAAAAATGATATATACAAGCCACTTTCTGTGGACAAGTTGGATAACAAATATGCAAAGATGTATATAAAAAGAACTACCGATCGTGAAAATCTAAAATTAAGCAATGAGCTTATGAGAAAGTTAATAGAGATAGCACACGAGAGAGGGATAAAGGTTATATTAGATGGGGTTTTCAATCATTGTGGTTCGTTTAATAAATGGATGGATAGAGAAGAATTTTATGAAAATGCTAAAAATTATCCAGCGGGGGCATACCATGATAAAAATAGTAGATATAACAAGAATTTTAAGTGGTTTAAGGATGCTTGGCCAGAAAACGATAGCTATGATGGTTGGTGGGGGCATAAAACATTGCCAAAACTGAATTATGAGGGCTCTAAACGATTGCAGGAATATATATTAAATGTTGGCAGAGAGTGGGTTTCTGCTCCGTATAATGCAGATGGTTGGAGACTTGATGTGGCAGCTGATTTAGGATATAGTAAAGAGTTTAATCATTTATTTTGGAGAAAATTCAGAAAAGTAGTAAAGGAAGCAAATCCTAATGCGATAATAATAGCTGAACATTACGGTGATCCTAGGGATTGGTTGGAAGGTGACCAATGGGATACAGTAATGAACTATGACGCATTTATGGAGCCTATAAGCTGGTTTTTAACAGGAATGGAGAAGCATAGTGATGACTCAAATTCAGGATTATTTGGAAATGCTGATAGCTTTGAGTCTGCGATGAAGTATCATATGGCAACTATGCACGCAGAATCATTACAAGTAGCTATGAACGAACTTTCGAACCACGATCATTCGAGATTTTTAACTAGAACAAATAGAACAATAGGGAGAATATATAATAAAGGTCCCGAGGCGGCAGCTGTAGGTGTCAATAAAGGAATATTTAAAGAAGCAATAATTATTCAGATGACTTGGCCTGGAGCGCCCACTATATATTATGGTGATGAAGCAGGGGTAACAGGCTGGACTGATCCAGATAACAGAAGAACATATCCTTGGGGCAGAGAAGACTTGGAAATTCTTACTTTTCATAAAGAAGCAATAAAATTACACAAGAAGCATGAGGTTATTAAAACCGGTTCGGTAAAAGTTATATATAAAAATTATAACATGCTGGCATTTGCAAGGTGGAATAAAGAAGATATGCTTATCTCAATGTTTAATAATAATGACATAGAAAGAGAAATGAATATACCTGTTTGGGTGCTTGGAGTAAAAGAAAATGAAGTGTTTACGAGAATAATGAAAACTGATATTTCTAATTATGATACAGATGAGAAAAAATATAGAGTAGAGAATGGTGGGCTGTATATAAAAATGGCCCCGTATAGTAGCGTGGTGCTTGTGAAGTGAGATGTGGCAGGAAAATATTATAAGGTATGTCACTGCGAGGTACGAAGCAATCTCTGGCAATTGCGAGAAAATTGAATTTGTACGCGTTTGTTTTTTAGAAAGAGAAACGGGAGATGGTTTTAATGGGATATTTTCATACTCGTGGGCTTAGGGGTAGTTTGCTTGAGGAAATGGTAAATATGACAAATGATATATACAGGAAAAAAGGGATAGCTCTTATTCAAAAAATTCCTACTCCTATAAAGCCTGTAGAAATAAGTAAAGAAAATCGTACGATAAGTTTAGGATATTTTGAACAAAAGAGTACAGTTGACTATATAGGCGTAGCCCAAGGGATACCTATTTGCTTTGATGCAAAGGAAACAAGTCAAAACAGCTTGCCTCTTCAAAATATACATAAGCACCAAATAGAGTTTATGCAAGATTTCGAAAAGCAAGAAGGTATAAGCTTCATACTAGTATATTTTAAAAAATATACTAAATATTTCATACTTCCGTTAGAAAAACTAAAAGAATTCTACGACATAAAAGAAAAGGGTGGCAGAAAATCAATACCTTATAATGAATTTGGGGAAAGTCTAGAGATAAAAATAAACAATTTTGCATATATAAATTATTTAGAGAAGCTGAATGAGATGATGTGAAATAAGATAAGAATAAATCAAAAAAAGATGAGTTACTCATCTTTTTTAGCATCATCTGCATTATCACAAGATCCGCATCCACAATGTTTGCTATTATTTGATTTTTCTTCTGGCTGGGGTGCAGCTACAGGGCAAACATCGGCACAAGCTCCACACTCAATACATTGACTAGCATCTATAACATATTTTTCCTTACCTTCTGCTATACAGCTAACAGGGCATTCGCTTGCGCAAGCTCCACAGCTTATACAATCATTATTAATAAAATATGCCAATCTAAACACCTCCATAAAATTTTATACTTATACATAGATTTTAGTACAAATTTTAAAATAAGTCAAGCACTTCATAAATTTTTTACAAAAATTCACGAATGTTTTTGGCATTTAATAAATAGTACTTGAAATTATCGTTTTATATGATAGAATATATAATTAGTATGATACATTTATTAATAGGCACAATAAAACAAAGGAGGGAAAAAGATGCCACGGTTTTTTATAAATGAGGTTCAGATAAAAGAGGATACTATAGAGATTATAGGCGAGGATGTACGGCATTTAAAAGTATTTAGATATAAAGTTAATGATATTATTTATATTTCTGATATGTGCAGGTATGATTATGAATGTAGAATTTCTAAAATTTATGATGATAAAGTTATAGCAGAAATATTAAGTAAAAAAGAAAATGATTCAGAACCCAAAATTAAGGTTACTATATATCAAGGTCTTGCAAAGGGAGAAAAAATGGATCACATAATCCAAAAATCAGTAGAACTTGGTGCCACTAGGATAGTACCAGTAATAATGCAAAATTCAGTGGTAAAAATAAATGATATTAAAAAAGAGCAAAAGAAGTTAGAAAGATGGAATAAAATATCCGAGGCAGCAGCGAAGCAGTCAGGAAGAGGTATAATACCTAAAATCGATAAAATAATGAGTTTTGATGAGGCTATTTTAGACTGTAAAAGTAGTGATTTGAAAATTTTATTATATGAACAAGAAAAAAAGTTGACAACTCACGAAATTTTTGGTATAAATATAGAGTATACTAATGTAAGTATTTTTATTGGACCCGAGGGAGGATTACATAGAACAGAAGTGGAAAAAGCTAGGGTTAATGATATAAATATAGCTACGCTTGGTGCTAGGATACTTAGGACAGAAACAGTCAGCACGGTAATACTTTCAATAATAATGTACAGTATGGGGGAGATTTAGATATGTCAGAATTAAGAGTAGTTATTGCAGATGATGCAATGTTTATGAGAACGGTGCTTAAAAATTTATTGCTAGAGGAAAACATAGAAGTTGTTGGAGAAGCAAGTAATGGTAATGAGGCCATTGAATTAGCAAAGGCTGAGAGACCAGATATTATGACACTCGATATAACAATGCCAGAGCTTGATGGTATAAGTGCAATACCTAAAATACTAGAGGCTAGTCCAAATACTAAAATAATAATGGTCTCAGCTATGGGACAGCAAGGTATGGTTATAGATGCAATAAAAAAAGGTGCAAAAGATTTTATAACAAAACCTTTCGAAAAATCAAGAATACTACAAGCTATTAAAAAAGTAATGGACTATTGAATTTAAAATAAATTTTTATCAGCTATTGTTATACAAAGAAAAATATGCTATAATTTTATTTATAAAATTATAGCATATTTTTGATGGAAAATAACTGAAGCATTAGAGAAAGAAAGGAGCAGATTATTATGAATAGATATTTACTAAATAGAATGGAAGAAGTTAAGGAGATTCACCAAATTTATTGCGAACAAATCCCTGAATTTATTTATGAGTTGTTAGATTCAGAGCAGTTAATTAGGCTTAACGGTATAAGCCAGCATTGTGGCATGGATTATACAAAAACACCTGTTTTTAGATTTAACTATTTTTATTCTAGATTAGATCACAGCTTAGGGGTAGCTCTTATCTTATGGCACTTTACAAAGGATAAAAAACAAACCATTGCAGGATTTTTACATGATATAGCTAGTCCTACATTTGCACATGCAGTAGATTATATGAAGAAAGATTATATGCATCAAGAAGCTACTGAGGACCTAACAAATTATATAATAAAAAAAGACTTGATGATTATGAATAAGCTTAAAGGATATGATATAGCTCTAAAAGAGGTAAATGATTATAAAATATATCCTCTAGCAGATAATAAAACTCCAAGAATATGTGCTGATAGACTAGAGTGCACGTTACATTACCCACATCTAAGAGGAAAAATGAAAATACAAGATATAAAGAAGATATATAACGATATTTGTATTTTAAAAAATGAAGATGGCGAGGAAGAGTTTGGGTTTGCAAATATAAACACAGCCATAGAAATAACAAAAATAGGAATAGATAATGGGATACTCGATTCTTCTAATGAAAACAGACTGTTTATGCAGCTTTTAGCTGATATAGTAGATAAGTCGATAGAATTAAATATAATTACAGAAGAAGATTTGTATATTAAAAGCGAGAATGAAATTATAAGCTTACTAAAGAATTGTGGTATTAAAGTAATACAGGATGCATGGAATTCTTTTAGTAATACTGAAGAAGTGTATGTGAGTAGGGAACCTATTTATAATAAATATAATGTAAATATGCAGGTTAAGAAGAGATACATAGACCCTTTGATTAAGACTGCTACCGGAATATACAGAGTTTCGGAAATTAGTAAAGAAATGAGTAGAGAAATGGAGAAATTTAAAGCTAACAATTCGCAAGATTATATCTTTATTGATTTTAAATTTTAAGTACGGAGTTGATTTGCATGGCAAAGAAAAAGACTAAAGACGTAATAAATCAAAAAGAAATAATAAAAATTGAAATAATAGGCATATTTATATTTGTTATTGCAATACTTACAGCTATAAGTCTTTATTATAATCAGGATGGATTTTTCATGGGCTTTTTAAAAAATGGGCTTTTATATATGTTTGGGACATCGGCTTATTTTTTTCCAGTAGCACTTGGAATATATGTTTTTGTTGTATTTAAAGATCATGAAAAAGAGGTGGATTATTTAAAAATAATTCCTATTATTTTATTTATAGTCTTAATAGCCACATATATATATACTGGTAGAGTTCAGAGTGGTACGATTCCGACTAGTCTAAACTATACCCATGATACCTCTTCTATATTTGAAAATATGAGTGAGGGATTATCGGGAAGAGTTCTTGGGAGTTTACTTATTAGTATATTTGGGGTATTTGGTACGTATGTAATACTAACATTTTTAGTTGCAGTTTATTTTGTAAATGTGACTAAAAAATCTATCATAAAAATTATTAGAAGCTCTGTAAAATCTGGATATATTAGTACCAAGGATATGGCACAAAGTGTTGCAATTAGGATAAAAGAATCAAGAGTTTCAAACGATGATGTTTCTGAAGAAGAAAAACAAAAATTTCTATATGGAGATAAAAAGAATAATAAAACTAAGGTACACGATATAATTATAGAAAAAGATGATAAATCAAAAAGAATAGTTACAAATTCCGAAGAAGGTGATATTAAAATATTTGGAGTAGATAGCAAAGGTGAGATAGTGGCTAATGCGGTGGAAGCAATAGAGATAGAGGAAAGAGAGAATATACAGATAGGATTCTACGAAAAGTCGAAAAAAGAAAAGAAAATAGCGGTTGAAAAGGCTACTGAAAAAGAAGTCGAGGAAATAGAGGTTGCATCGTGTACGGATAAAATATCATACAGGTTTCCAAGTATATCATTATTAAACAGGAATCCTAGTATGGGAAACACGGATTCAAGAAAAGAACTGTTAGAAAATGCAGAAAAACTAGAAACGACGCTAGATAGCTTTGGAGTAAAGGCAAAAGTGGTTCAAGTGAACAAAGGTCCCACTGTAACAAGATATGAACTTCAACCTAGTATTGGGGTTAAGGTAAGCAAAATAGTAAACTTAGCCGATGATATAGCATTAAACTTAGCAGCTGTGGGTGTAAGAATAGAGGCACCTATACCAGGTAAGGCGGCTATAGGTATAGAGATACCCAATAAATTAACTATTCCGGTATTCTTGAGAGAAGTAATAGATACTGTTGATTTCAAACAGGCAGAGTCAAAGGTTTCTGTTGCACTCGGAAAGGATATAGCAGGCAAAGAGGTGGTCGTCGACCTCTCAAAAATGCCGCATTTGCTTATCGCAGGCTCAACTGGTTCAGGAAAAAGTGTATGCATAAACTCAATAATAGCAAGCTTGATTTATAAAGCAGACCCAAATGAAGTAAAGCTACTTATGATAGACCCGAAGGTAGTCGAACTCAAAATGTATAATGGAATACCACATCTTATGATACCGGTTGTTACTGAACCTAAAAAGGCCGCGAGTGCTCTTAACTGGGCAGTTGCAGAAATGTTGAGTAGATATAAAACTTTTGCAGATAATAATGTACGAGATATAAAAGGTTACAATAAAATGCTAAAAGAGAAAAAGGAAGATTTTATAATGCCTCAAATAGTTATTATAATAGACGAGCTTGCGGATCTTATGATGTCTACACCAAAGGATGTTGAGGATGCCATATGTAGACTAGCACAAATGGCTAGAGCAGCAGGTATGCATCTAATAATAGCTACGCAAAGACCATCAGTAGATGTAATAACCGGGGTTATCAAAGCTAACATACCATCAAGAATAGCATTTGCAGTATCGTCTAATACCGATTCTAGGACTATCCTAGATATGGCTGGAGCTGAAAAGCTACTAGGAAAAGGGGACATGCTATACTACCCAGTGGGTGAAAGTAAACCTAAGCGGATACAAGGGGCATTTGTATCCGACAAAGAAATCGAGAAATTAGTTGAGACGATAAAAAAACATGGAGAAACTGAATATAAACAGGAAATGATAGACGAAATAACAAGTCGAAATGCAGATAATGATGATACAGTAAATGACGGAGAAGACGAACTCACGGACCAAGCAATAGAGTTAATAATGGACAAAGACAGGGCATCAATATCCATGTTTCAACGGGCATTTAAAATAGGCTACAACCGAGCAGCAAGGCTTATGGATCAGCTTGAAGCAAGAGGGGTAGTGAGTGCCGACGAGGGAACCAAACCTAGAAGGGTGATACGAGGGGGATAACTATGATTTTACTAGATGGAAAGAAATTGGCAACGGAAATAAAAGAAAACCTGAAAATAGAAGTAGAACAGCTAAAGGCCGCTGGCATATTCCCTAAGCTTGTGGTTATTGAAGTGGGAAATAATTTTGCGTCTTTGAAATATATTGGCAATAAGAAAAAAGCATGCGAATATGTGGGGATAGATTTAGAAGTGATGGAGTTTGACTATAATACCTCTGAGCAAGAATTAGTGGAAAGAATAAAAAATCTAAATGCTGATAAAACAGTTCATGGTATACTGGTTCAGATGCCACTTCCTGAGCATATAGATAAAGATAAGATAATAAATATTATAGTTCCGAATAAAGACGTAGATGGATTTAACATACAAAATGTAGGCAGTTTGAGTGTTTACGGTAATGGGTTTATTCCATGTACACCATATGGAATAATCGAGTTGCTAGATAAATATCAAATAAATGTATGTGGGAAACATTGTGTAGTAGTAGGGGCAAGCAATATTGTAGGAAAACCAATAAGTATGTTACTACTTAAAAATAACGCCACTGTTACAATATGTCACTCTAAAACAAAAGACCTTGCAGAATTCACTAAGCAAGCAGATGTTCTTGTAATCGCTATAGGTAACCCGAATTTTATAACCGCAGATATGATAAAAGCAGGAGTTGTAATAATTGATGTGGGGATAAATAGAGGAGAAGATAATCAGATATGTGGAGATGTGGATTTTGAGGACTGCAAAAGCAAAGCCTCACATATAACACCAGTACCTGGTGGAGTAGGTGTTATGACGGTGGCGATGCTGATGAAAAACTGCGTGAAGGCGGCCAAATGTGGTCTGAAAGGAGAATAATATGTCTAAACGGGATTATACATATGGTGAGGAAATAGCTAATTTTATAACGCATTATATTGGAACAGGACTTTCAATTGCAGCACTTATCCTGCTTGTAGTACAAGCAGCCACAAAGGGTGGGCTAATGCACATAATAAGCTTCACAATATTTGGAGTGTCGCTTATATTTTCTTATGCGATGTCAGGCACATATCACATAGTGCCAAAGGGCACTACAGCCAAAAAGGTAATGAAAATACTCGACCACTCGGCAATATATGTGCTTATTGCAGGCTCATATACACCATACCTACTAACTATATTAAAAGGTAACGAGGCATGGATACTGTTTGCGATACAATGGGTACTTGTTGTAATCGGGGTACTAATGGAAGTGAAAATCTCAGGAAAGTACATGTATCTAACCACAGGAGTCTACCTAGCAATGGGCTGGATGGTAGTATCGGTATTCGCTAAACTACAACAATCACTTAACCCAACATCACTATGGCTACTAATTGCAGGGGGTATAGCATATACAGTAGGTACGGTATTCTACGTAATGAAAAAGGTACGCTACATGCACATGGTATGGCACCTATTTGTACTAGCAGGAAGCGCACTTATATTTTTATCGGTGTACTTATCGGTGTAATGCCCCTTCTCCCTTGTAGGGAGAAGGTTGGGATGAGGGTAGTTAAGTATAACATATTAAAAATAGGAGATGATAACAATGCTAGAAATCAAAACAATAGGGGAAGAAGTCTTAAAACAAAAAGCGAAAAGAATTCTAAAGAAAGATATCATACATAAAAGAGAACTTATAAGAAAAATGACAGATCTAATGAGGGAAAGTAATGGATTAGGCATAGCAGCTCCGCAGGTAGGTGTGTCAGAACAAATAGTAGTTATAGAAATAGGTGAAAATCCTAATTACCCTAATCTTGTAAAGTTGCCACTTACAGTTATGATAAATCCTGAAATAACACCGATTGGTGAGGAGAAATCAGATGGCTATGAGGGTTGTTTGAGTGTGCCTGAAATAAGAGGAGTAGTAGCAAGATATAAAAAGATATCAGTTGAATATACAGATGAAAGTGGAGAAATGCATACAAAAGAATTTGAAGATCTACAAGCAAGAGTAGTACAACATGAGGTTGATCATTTAGATGGGATAGTTTTTATTGAAAGAGTACACAATCCAAAAACATTTATAACATATGAAAATTATAAAAAGTATGTGCTGAAAAACTAGGATTTAAGGAGGTTACAACCATGTCATACAAAGCATTATATAGAAAATACAGACCACAGAACTTCGATGAGGTCATAGGTCAAGAGCATGTAACAGAAACACTGAAAAACCAGATTAAATCTGGGCGTGTTTCTCATGCGTATTTGTTTTGTGGTATACGAGGTACAGGGAAAACCTCTGTTGCAAAAATATTTGCAAAGGCGGTAAATTGCCCTGATAGTATAGAAGGTAACCCATGTCTAAAATGTGAAATCTGTAATGAGATAAGCTCGGGAAGTAGCATGAATGCAATAGAAATAGATGCAGCATCAAATAATGGGGTAGATAATATACGTGAAATAAGGGAAGAAGTGAAATATGTACCTACAAAGGGAAAATATAAAGTATATATAATAGACGAGGTTCACATGTTATCAACAAGTGCATTTAATGCACTACTTAAAGTACTAGAAGAACCACCAAGCCATGTTATCTTTATCCTTGCAACAACAGAAGCACAAAAAATACCAGCAACTATACTATCAAGATGCCAAAGATTCGATTTAAAAAGAATACCGATTAAAAGTATTGCAGGTGCACTTGCTAATGTTACTCTAAAAGAAGAAATAAAAGTAGAAGAAAAAGCATTAAATTACATTGCATCTCTTTCAGATGGTTCAATGAGAGATGCATTAAGCCTGCTTGATCAGATAGTTGCATTTAGCGGAGATGAGAAAGTAACACATAAAATGGTGCTTGATATAATAGGGACTGTTGATAATAAAATGTTTGCGGATATAATCAAAAATATAAATGAAAAAAATATATCAAACTGCATAGAACAAATAAATGAAATTTACCTAAACGGTAAAGATATGAAACAGTTTGTTTCGCAGATGGTAGAATTCTTGAGAAATTTACTTATAGTCTCATCTATACATGATTCGGAGGATATACTAGATATGTCTACGGAAAGTGTGGAAGAATTAAAACAGTTGACTCAAATTGTAAGTTATGATAAAATACTAGAATATATAAATGAATTTGCGGCACTTGAATCAAAAATAAAATATGACTCTCAGCCGAAGATTACAGTTGAAATAACATTGATTAGACTAGCAAGTTTAGAGGTCAGAGTTCGGATGTCAGAGGTTCCAAATGAGAAAAAGGTAGAGCAGGTTAAGAAGCAATCTGTTAAGAAAATTATAGATAAGGCTTTGCCAGAGGATATAAAGCAAGGGATAAAGATGTGGAAGGATATAAAAGAAGCGTGTGCGAACCCATTAAAATCCATGCTTGTTGATACTGAGGCAAAATATTATAATAATAAATCTTATTGTATAGTATGCTCTGATAATATAATTAAAAGTTATATGGAGAAGAATATAAATGTAATAAAAAATAAAATAGAAGACATACTAAAGAAAGAATATAATATAAAACTTATGACTAAAGAAGAGTATGAAAATGAAATGAGAAACTCAAACGAAAGCTCAGAAAATGAAGAACCTAACAAAGATGATGAGGATATGAAAAATGTAGAGGAATTTTTTAATAAATTTGGAGTAAAAGTAGAACGAATCGAAAATTAATTTTGTCGTTGCGAGGAACGAAGCAATCTCTCTTTTGACATTAAAAATGGGATTGCTTCATTCTTCGCAATGACAGGTTAGAGTAAAGGTTTGGTGATATGAAGTGAGCATGCTAAGTTTGGCTATAGCACCTATTGCTATAGTGGTGGTGTACATTTATATAAGAGATAAATATGAAAAAGAACCTTTTAATATACTGTTTTTAGGACTATTCTTTGGGGCATTCATAGTGGCACCAATTATAGTAGTAGAAGGATATCTTGATAGATTTGCAGTTTTAATTAATGATCATATGATGTATGCGTTATATGTAGCGTTTATTGTTGCGGCACTAACTGAGGAATCCTTTAAGTTTCTTATATTATATGCTTTAGTGTGGGAAAATAGAAATTTTAATGAGAAATTTGATGGAATAGTTTATGCAGTATTTATATCATTAGGATTTGCCTTA
>MGOW01000061.1:7630-13794 GCA_001797255.1 Clostridiales bacterium GWE2_32_10 | reverse complement strand
ATAAAACAATTGACATATTTCCTGGTACTGGTACAACAGTTACAATTAACAGTGGAACATTTATAAGCAGAATATCATATCATAAAGTTAAGACAAGTCAAGAAAAAATACAGTTTATCCAAACTGATATGATAGGGAGCGGATAAGAGTGAGTTATGCAAACAATTAAAACTAATTTAAGGAAGGTGAAAATATAGAAGATAAGCTAATAGATACAGCAAAGGAACACCCGGCAATAGCGGTATATATAATATCGCTAATATCGGTAGCAGTAATAATTGTAGCAGTATATTTGATTTATAGAAAGTATTTCAGAGAGCATAATTGTATAAATCGCCAAATTAAAGAAGATAGGAATTTTTATAAAAAGCTATCAGAAACACAGGATTCAAACGTAACATTTTTAGTTGAAACAACTAAGGAAATGAGAGCAGAACTATCAGAACACAAGCAAATTATGTTGGATATTAGCAAGGCTCAAAATAGTACAGCATTAATTCTGAATGAGATATTAGTTAGATTGAAAATACAAAATAAGGAGTGATACTAAGAAAGACTTGTCAAAAGTAAGAGTATATTTACTGTGCTAGCTTTAAGAGGTATATTAGACCCCAAGGATGTGATGATAGTCGTTACATAGGTTATTACATATTCGCGCTTGATGTAGAGTCTTAGTGATAAGGCTCTTTTTTATGTAAAGGATCAGAGGTTGTATAATAAATGTTAATATGTAAAAACTTTCAACAGTTACTCTGAAGATTATGAATCAACTCTATTGTAAAAAACTAAAAAAACATATATAATGAAATCGTACATAGTAACAATGGAACAAAATATAAATATATAACGTCTAAATATAAAAAGGAGAGGGTTGCGTTATGATGAAAAAAATAATAAGTGGTATGGTAGTAAGTGTGATGGTAATAGTCGTTTTACTTTGTTTAGGAGTTTTAGGTAAAACTTCAGCTGAAGATAAAGCACAAAGTATAGTAGGTAAGTCTGTTTGTATGTACTTAGGTAGCCCAAGGGCTCTTATAGATGGGAATGAACTTTATACTGATAGTAAAAACAAAAGAGTAATACCAGTACTTGAAAACGATAGAACGCTAGTACCTGTGAGGTTTATAGCAGAAAGCTTTAAGGCTGATGTAAGTTGGGATGCAGTAGGCAAAAAAGTAGCGATACTACATAATGGCAAAAATTTAGAAATAGTTATTGGAAGTAAAGAAATATTTCAGGATAGCAAAAAAATTGAGATTGACACTGAAGCTAAAATAATAGAAGAGAGAACCTTCGTGCCTCTCAGGGCTATAGCTGAAGCTCTTGGTAAAAAGGTTTTCTACGAAGATAAGCTGATAATAATAAGTGATACTGAGATAAGCAGTAGCGATGTATCTGGTATTTCTGGTCAAATAATAAAAAGGATAAATGAGCTTCCAATCGTTGGTGATATAGCGACACTAAAGAAATTTCTAGCAGAATCAGCAGATGAAAATATGGAATATAGAAATGATATGATGATTACAACAATGGATATGGCAACGACAGATGCAAAGGCTGAAAGTAGTACGCAAAACGCCAAAAAGACAAAGAACGATTATTCGGAAACAAATGTACAGGTAAAAGGTGTGGATGAGTATGATATAATCAAAACAGATGGGGAATATATTTATTATTTATCAAATAATAAAGTAACCATTTCAAAAGCTTATCCAAGCTCTGACGTGAAAGTGATAAAAACATTAACATTTAATGAAGCAGATAAGTATACTCCACAAGAGATGTATCTTGATGATAAAAATCTGATAATAATAGGGAGAAACTACCCACAAAATATTTATTACGATGACTCTATAAATTCAAAAATGATTATGCCTAGAAGAGGATACCGCAGAAGTGATATGTTAGAAGTGAAAATATTTGATATTGGCGATAAAGAGGATATAAAAGAGATTAGACATTTTGCAGTCGAAGGGGATTATATTTCTTCTAGAAAAATAGGGGACATGTTGTATCTCGTTTCTAATAAAAGTACGTACTTTAGTTATGAGATACAAGACGATGCTGATATATTGCCTTACTATAGAGATAGCCTAATATCTGATGAGAATATAAAAGTAAAATGTGAAGATATGAGATATTTCCCAGATTTTAAGATGGATAATTATATGATGGTAGCGACAGTTGATGTCAGTAAGGAAGAAAAAGTTAACATAGATACATATCTAGGGGCAGGGCAAAATGTATATTGTTCGCTTGAAAATTTATATGTGTCAAATACAAATTGGAACTATTCGATTAAAGAAATGAGTAGTGATGAAAAGACTAATATATACAAATTTAAATTGGAAGATAATGAGATAGCTTATGAAGCAAAGGGTGAAGTAAAAGGAAGAATACTAAACCAATATTCTATGGATGAGAATGATGATTTCTTTAGAATAGCAACAACAGTAGGGAATACCTGGGATAATACATCAAAGAACAATGTATACGTGCTTGATAAAATGATGAAGCAGGTAGGGACTCTCGAAAACATAGCACCAGGGGAAAAAATATATTCGACAAGATTTATGGGCAATAAACTATATATGGTAACATTCAAAAATACAGATCCGCTATTTGTGATAGATTTAAGCACTCCGGAGAAACCAGCAGTGTTAGGGGCACTCAAGATACCTGGGTTCAGTGACTATCTACATCCGTATGACGAAAATCATATAATAGGATTTGGTAAAGACACTATAGAACTCTCATCTGGAAGCGGAACCAACGCTTACTATCTAGGTATGAAAATAGCGATATTTGACGTTAGTGACGTAGCTAATCCAAAAGAAATGTTTGTTACGAAAATAGGAGACAGAGGTACAAGCTCCGAGATATTACAAAACCCAAAGGCGCTTTTATTCTCAAAGGATAAAAATTTATTAGCATTCCCGGTAAGTGAATATAAACTTAAGGAAGGGGAAGAAGTAGTAAGCGACGATAATTATCCAAACTACGGGCAGTTTAACTTTCAAGGACTTTTCACATACAGCATAGACCTACAAGAAGGATTTAAGCTAAAAGGTAAACTAACCCATATTAAAGATGAAGAGTATAAAAAATCTGGAAGCTATTATGGTAATAGCGAGAAGGAAATAAGAAGGGCTGTATATATAAATGATACGATATATACATTCTCAAATAATTTGATAAAAGCAAATGATTTGGGGGATATGAAGGAAGTTGGTAGCTTGAAGATTGATTAATGACTAGTTTTTTGTTAATAGTGGGAGCGTATAAAACTTGAAAAGGTTTTGTACGCTCTTATAGGTTTCATAGGTATAATAAGTAGAAAAATATTTTCTAAAATGTCGAAATATATCTAAAAAGAGTATAAAGGGACTAAAAAATATATTAGTTTTTGACAATTTTCAATGTTTTATAATCCCTAGGTTGATAACATTCTAAATACCTGATAATTTTACAAAAAAATTTATAAAAAAGTTGACATATGTAGGCTTATAGTGCTATACTTGTATTAGTAAAGTAAAATGTAGTAGTAAGGAAAATATTGCAAAAAGAGTGGTGAGCATATGAAGCGTAAACTAGGAGAGATATTGGTTGAAGAAAAGTTTATAACAGAAGAACAATTGAGAGATTCACTAGAGGAACAAAAACGATCTAATATGAGAATAGGAGAGATATTGCTAAAAAAGGAATATATTACTTCTGAACAGTTTGTGGAGTGCTTATCACTTCAAGGGTATGAAAGAATATCTATAGATAAACTAGAGGTAGATAAAGATTTTCTTGATATAGCAGGAGTAAAGAAGATAGTAGATAGCATAACATTGCCTTTTAGAATAATAGATAATGTTTTATGGGTAGTAACAGATGATCCAATTAATTACAAAAATCTAGAAGAGTTTGAGATGTTATATGAAGCATTATCTGTGCATGCGTTTGTTGATACAAAGGAAAATATAATTAATAAAATAAAAGAAGTATATCCAGGAATATTTCTTGATGAATTGGACGAAAAGAATGAAACTGAGGATTTTGCAGATATTGATAATAACTCCATGGATTTATATTCGGAAAAATCACCAGTAGTTTCTATTGTAGATGAGATAATTGTAAATGGAATAGCTTTGAATGCTTCAGATATTCATATTGAGCCACAAACCAAGGAAGATTCTACGGTTAGATATAGAGTAGATGGAACCTTATACGAGCATTATCAAATACCACAAAAATGGAAGCATTATGTTGTTGCAAGATGCAAAGTACTTGCTGATATGGATATTTCAAAGCATTTAGAACCACAGGACGGAGAAATAATATTTAAATATATGAAGGGATCTTATAATATTCGTGTTAATATATTGCCTTTAGTAAATGGTGAAAAGGTTGTTATGAGAATTTTGGATCAAGCATCCTCATTACTTAGAATAGATGAGCTTGAACTTGGTAAAGAAGAAGAACAATTAGTCAGAGAAAAGTTAGGTAGAAAGCAAGGAATGATAATAGTTACTGGACCAACAGGAAGTGGGAAAACGACAACGCTATATTCTATGTTATCTCACGTAAAAAACTCAGAGGTTAATATAACAACAATCGAAAATCCAGTAGAAATATCACTAAAAGGAATAAATCAAACTCAAGTTACTAAAAAGCTTACCTTTAGTGATGCACTAAAAGCAATTCTTAGACAAGACCCTGACATAGTTATGATAGGAGAAATAAGAGATCTTGAGACTGCAGATATAGCTATAAAAGCTTCTTTAACAGGACATCTAGTATTTACTACTATTCATACGAATTCTGCAATAAGCGTTGTAACAAGGCTTATGAATATGGGAGTAGAGCCTTATTTAGTAGCAGACGCTTTAGAGTTGGTAATATCTCAAAGGTTAGTTAGAAGACTTTGTGATAATTGTAAGGAAGAGGATAAAGAAGGGTTAGCTCTAATGAAGGAGTTGTATCCAGATAAGTTTGAGGATTGTGACATTATATATAAAAATAAAGGTTGTGAAAAATGTAAAAACCTAGGTTATCTAGGAAGAATTGCTGTTTATGAATTATTTGCTCCAGATGAAAAGCTAAGGCTTAGCATGGTAAAGGGAAAATTAGAAGAAATACAAAAATTTAAAGACTATAAAAGTATGTTTGATGATGCTATAAGAAAGGTTATAGATGGTAAGATCTCACTAAAACAAGCACTTGATAAAGCTAAGTAATAAAGGGGGAGATTAACATTAAGTGGGTATATAAGGTAAAAAAAGATGGGAAAGTTATCAGTGGGACTATGTATGGTGATAGTAAGGAAGATGCAAAGCTTGAACTACGAAAAAAAGAATATTTAATTTTAGACATAAGCAGAGATATTTCAACTTATTTTAATAGAGGGAAACATACTAAGTTAACAAGCAGTCAAATAACAGATATTTTTTCTAATATAGCGTTACTACTAAAAGTAGATATAAGCCTATCAAAAGCAATAAATATGATTGCCGAAAGGCAAAAAAACGAAGGAACAATAGAGTTATTATTAAATGTAAGTAAAAAAATAAGAATGGGAATTCCTTTTTCACAGGTATTAAGGGATTATAAGCTCTTTGATGAGTTAACATTAGCTCTAATTAAGGTAGGAGAAGAGAGTGGTAAATTGGCAGATGCATGTGATGAAGTATGTAAACATTATGCTGATAAAAATGATATCTCTAAGAAGTTAAAGGGAGCGCTTATTTATCCAATAGCAACAATTTTAGTAGGACTAATAGCAATATATGGAATATCCGTAAAAGTTGTTCCTATAATTTTTGATAGTATGGGTGAGTACGTAGAAACAAATCTTGTAACAGACATACTATTATTATTATCAAATTTCTTTCAAAAATATAATATAATTCCGATTGTAATATTTGTGTTGATTATAATAGTGTTAAAAGGATATATGAAAAGAAATCACAAAAAAAAGCTAGATCAAATAGTAATGAGTCTTCCTTATGTTGGAGAATACTTAAGAAAGATTATGACAATAAACTTTGTAAAAACATATGCATTACTATATAGAGCAGGAGTAAATGCGGTCGATATAGTAATTATAACAAAAGGTTTATCCGACAATCAAGTATATAAAGATAATATGGATCAAGTAATCAAAGGGATAAAAAAGG
>MGOW01000061.1:0-7598 GCA_001797255.1 Clostridiales bacterium GWE2_32_10 | reverse complement strand
TTAGGGTTGTTGAGGCAACAGGGGAAGTTGCAGAACCGTTAGAAAAATTATCAAAGCATATAGAAATAGAGCTTGAAATGACAATAAAAAATTTAACTCAAGTTGTAGGACCTGCTGCTACTATCATAGTTGCAGCAATAGTATCAGTTATGATCATTGGTATAATGATGCCCATGTTTAGTATCTACAAAAATATGGGATAAATATTATAAAAATACAAAAAAACATTAAAGGAGGAATTAAAAATGTTAAAAAACATTAATAAAAAGGGGTTTACGTTATTAGAATTAGTTATTGTAATAACAATTTTAGCAATACTGGCAGCTGTGGCAGTACAAAGTTTTTCAGGGCAAGGACAAGGTGCTAAAACATCAGCACATCTATCTAATCTTTCACAAATAGAGAATGCAGCAGAAAGATATGAAGTAGATTTTAATTGGCAAGAATCAGATTTTCATACAGTAATTGATAGTTCTCACAAATTAGTTTCTTTAGGTTATTTAAGAAAAGCTGTAATAAATCCATGGAAAAATGATAGTGCAATGGAGGCAACAGACTTTGGATATGTTTTAGATTTCAATATAATTGAAATAAATGGAAAGCTTAAGCTTCAACCTGTACCAAGATTAGTGAAACTAGATGCAGCTGGAAAGGTGCATTCTGACAAAAAAGAAATTACAAACGATATTGATAATCCATCAGTAGCTGATTTTACTCCTGGTGATACAACAGATGCAAATTATACAGAATATTTTAACTAAGGATAAGGAAATGAAGAAAAATACTCGAGGCTTTACATTGATTGAATTAATCATAGTAATAGCTATAATGGCTATTGTTTATGGTATGGTTAATTCAGGCTTTGAAATAACTAGCAGTGGAATGGAAATAGATGTAGCAAATAGTACTTTTAAGCAGACACTAAATAGAGCAAGTCGAATAGCAAAGGCTGTTAATGCAGAGCACAAGATACAAATTAAAGAAGGCAAAGTCGAAATCGTCAATTCTGATTTAGTTGTGCTTGAAACAATAACATTATCAAAAAACATAATCTACAAGCTATACATAAATTCAGTAGAAACTGATGAAATTGTTATAAATGAAAGTGGATATATAGAAAAAAATGAAGATGATATAATTATTGTAGCAATATATTATAAAAGCCACTTAGAAGAAAAATTTTCTATTAACAAATATATGGTTATGGTAAAGGAAGTCTGATAATATGAGCTTTATTGAAATTGTAATATCAATATTTATACTATCAATAATATCTGCTGTGTTATTTGTATCTCTATCGACAAATAATGATATAAAAAAAGACATTATAGATAAGGAATATGCATATGAAATAAGTGTAAATACAACAGAAAGCATAGTTAAGTATATTGAAGAACAGTACATAGATAGCTATAATACAGAAGAAAATATAAATTATATGATAAATAATGAGCTAAATAACTACGAGTATGAAGGATATGATATAAATATTTATTTAATAAAAGAGGAAATAGAGGGTACTAACACTTATTATTTAAAAAGTAGTGTAACATCTAATAAAACAAAAGAAACTTATGTTTTTTATAAAACAATTCCCGAGGTGTTAATATATGATTAATAAAAGTAGGGGATTTACCTTGCTAGAGATAACGATAGGTATAGCTATTTTTGCTATATTATCAGTGGGTATATTAGAAAGCATATTGATGACTAATAGAGCAGTTGTAGAGTCTACCAAGTCAACAGATTTTATTATATGGGCAAAAAACTTAGAAAAAGCACTTAAGGAAGATACATACAACATATCTTATAAAATTGATGATGAAATAACTTTAGATCAAAGACTCAAGGTTGTAGATGGAAGCATTGAGTTTCCAGAGCAAAAAATAGTATATATGATAGATAGCAACAATCTTCAAAGAAAGAATTTAACTACAAACCAATATGATATTTTAATGAAAGAAGTGAAAATATTTGAGCCTCAGTTACAATATAATAAGGTCAGAACTTTAGTTGTAACGCTAGAAAACCTAGAAGGGAACAAAAAAACAATCTATATTCCCATCGATATAAATCGATGGGATGTAGAATAAATGTGGGTGATACAATGAGTGGGAAGCTAGGAATTATAGTTAGCAAAAACTACATATATATAATAGATAAAAATGGTAAAGAATTTAAAACATATGAATATACAGACGAAATATGTGAGGATTTAAAAAAAATAATAAAAGAAGAAAATTTTTGGAAAAAAAATAAAAAAATATATATTTATGTTGATGATTTGGGCATTGATACATTAAAGATGATACCAAATGATATAAGAATACGATATAATCGTGCTAAAATAATAGATGAAGCAAGATATTTAGTTAACAAAAAGAAGGATATATATGATGTAAAGGTTCAGATAGATACTACATATAGTAAAGAAAATATTATATTGACTGTATATTCTATAAGAAACACTCTAGTAGAAAAACTAGTTAAGTTAGCCAATGAATATAACATGAGCATTGAAACTATAGAGCCAAAAGAAAGTCTATTCCAAAAAATATGTAAAAACAAAAGCTATAGCGTTTTGTTTGCGTACACACATGATAGAGCAAATAATAAAATTATTGAAGTGTATGTATATAAAAAGAATATGTTAATTACTATAAGAAGATTGTATTATGATTTATCAAAAGATAATCTAGACGAGGAAATAGATAGAACCTTAAAGTATTGTACAGGTGTGTTTCATGATCTTAAATATGATAAGGTATATGTTCTAAATGAAACATGGGATGGATCAGAACATTATGAGCAGTTTAAATATGAAGTATTAAACCTAATTAAATTAGTATCAAAAAATTTTACTAAAAAACTAGAAGAAATAAGTTTTGTTCCCGATAGCATGAAACGAATGAAAATATTTATATATAGTTTATTGCTAATAGTACTTATAAATGTTGGATTATCTACATTGTTGTATTATAAAGCAAATGAAAATCAATCTATAGCAGAATCAATAGCAAATGAAGTTGTATTAGAAAATGAGAAATTGAAAAAGGTTACCTTAGAGGAACAAGAAATAAGTGAAATTGAAAAAGAAAGTGAGTTAAATATTGATGGTATTAAAGAAGTAAAAAGCACCAATGAATTTTACCAAAGTAGTTTTTTAAAATATATTAGCACAAATATAATAAATGATATAAAATTTGAAGGAATTAGTCAAAAAGAGAAGCTTATTGAAATTCAAGGACAAGCTAAAACGCTAGAAGGTGTAAAAAGCTTTGTAACAATACTAGAAAACAACGAATTAATATCTAAAGTACAAACAAAAAAAATAGATGTAAAACTAGAAAACAATATAACAAGATTCATAATATACTGCTATTTAAAGTAAAGGAGGGCTTATGAAAACAGTTTACAGGAGAATACCGATTATAATCATATTTTTAATAAGCGCAGGCGTGGTTGTAGTGTCATGGAACCGTTTTCAGAATGCAAACGAGGATGTAGATAACGAAAAAAAGACTCTGCAACGAACAATAGCATTGATAGAACAAAAGATAAAGGAAAACGAAGAAACTATATTAGCAATAGATAATGCAAACACGATTAAGATGTTGTATCCTAAAAAAGGCGTTGAGGCACAGATTAATGAACTACACAACTTTTTTATAGAGAGGGCTGAGTATGCAAAGCTAACAGGAATGTCCCCAGATATAAAAGAAATAACAGAAAATTCAGAATTATTAAAAATTACTATTACCTGTTCTTTATTAGGAACCTATAATGGATTAGTACAAATACTAGAGGATCTTGAGAATTTACCAATCTATAAAACAATTTCAGGAACAAATATAAAATATGATTCAGGAACAAATAAGGTTAATATGGCCTTTCAAATAAGCACATATGCATTAAAAAAATCATCAGAAACCTCAGAAATAGTGACGAACACAGAAACAAATTTAGAAGAACTATTTGGAAACTTTGAAAGTACTAACAATACTGTATTAGAAGAAATGAGAGAGACACAAAAAAAGGTTGAGAGTGGGATAGTGATTGAAGAAAATAAAAGTAAACAATTTGAAAATAGTGTAGAAATTACAACTAATACCGTAAAACCTAAAACCACTCCTGCAAAAGATGAAAAGTTATTTCCAATAACGAAAGAAGCAAAAATACTGAATGAATATGATAGCATCATATATTCAAACAATGGAGATCAAGTATTAAATAGATGTATAGACCTTGAAGTAGATGATGCGGCAGAGGTGCTTAGCGTGGAAGCTGGGACTGTAATGTACGATGGATACTTAAATGAATTTGGCGACACTATAATGATTAAAGGAAATGACAATATTACATACCTATATGCAAATTTATCATCTAAATATGTAGGGGATGGTAAGTATGTAGCAAAAGGACAGCATATAGGAAAAGTAGGAGAATATAAAAGTTATGTTAAATATTTAAAGTTTGGAGTAATAGAAAATAATGTTTTTGTTAATCCAAAAACATATATAGATACTAGCAAAATACATAAATAGGTGATTATATGATAAAAGGTACAGGTAACAGAGGTAGTATAACATTAATGACAATATTCGCTCTACTTACGACAGTAATTGTAGCAGTGTATTTAACAAGCGATAATTTACTAGCACTTAAGAACTCTGTTTTTGACCAAGAAAAGTATAAGGCTAATTCTATAGCAGAACATGGGGTTACTTTGTATATTGAAAGGCTAAAGAAATACTTTTTAGATCACGAGGATAAAGCAGGAATAACAACATTCGAACTAAATAATACTTATACAGGTACAAACGACACAGATATTGACCTGGATATTAAATTTGATGCTGATAAGTCAACAAAGGATACCCAATATTTTTTTAAAACAAGTGATGAAGATGATATATATGAATCCTTGTTTTATAGAATGAATCCGCCTATAGAAGATAATCTAATAGGTATTCAAGCATTAAAGAATAGTACAGGAATAACAGATTCTGGGCAAATAGCTATAGCTGGAGCCTATAATAAAAACTTTGAGGTATTAGAGTATTACATATTAGTAAACGATAACATAGACAAAAAACTTAAACTGTACGCATATAAGCCATATATAGATACACAAAAATTTGATCTTAAAACAGAAATAGATATAAAAGAATTATATGAAATGATAGATCCAGCTTTAATGGTAGAAGTATTAAATCCAGAAGACTATTTAATGCTAGAAGTTATATTTGATGATTCAGCAGAAACGTTAAATATATATTATGGTATATGTAAAAAAAATTTAAAAAGGCTAGATTTATTTTCATATAATCCATATTCATTAGGGATTTCAGAATTAATAGGAACATTTGAGAATGTTGAAGCAACAAAAACAGTCTTATCAGGAATATTCTCAAATTCACTGGAAACCTCAGAGATATTTATAGGTATATTTGATGAAACAGAAAACAAAATAGCAATATATAGCTACATACCTATTGTGTCTGAAGATAAATTTGATTTAACATACCAAAAGGAATTTGAAGACACAGTAATAACATTTGATTTAGATGTTTTATGGGGTGAAAGCATGTACGCGACAAATATATATTTGCCGGTTATATTTGAAGCAGATGTAAATATATTAAAGCTATATTCCATATTGCCATATACGCAAAATATAGAGAAAGAAATATCAACAATGGAATTCACATTAGATAAAATATCACAGGTTTCTATTAGTATTTATGATGATATAGACAAGCTTCAAACAATGTATGCAGTTATTGCAGTAGGAGACCTAGAAAGCAAAAAGATAACCTACAAAATAGGATACCCAGAGCTAGAGTCATGGGATAAGACACGAGAAATACAGCTAGGTGATAATGAAAATGTAGGTAGACTAGACGTAGAAGCCATAACAGGACAATCTCTAGATGAAGTAATACTAATAAACCCAACACCAATTTATAGAAGAGTGACAAATAATATAATAACAGACAAAGATATAATCGCAAAAACAAATTTTTACAAAGGAATAGAAGACATTAATTCGGAGGCAATGCTTGATTTAGACCTACAATATGAAGAACCAGAAAACGGAGGAACAAGAGAAATCTCCAAAGTACACGTAAACAAACTAGGAATAAAATAGAGTCAAACAATCTTGTCATTGCGAGAACGAAGAAATCCCGTCTTTTAAAAAGAGAGATTGCTTCGTACCTCGCAATGACAGTAAAGGATACACTTCAGAAAGGAAGGTGGTTTCATGAAGAGAAGTTTTAGATTCATAACGTTGTGTTTATTACTCTTAGGAGTTGTGTTTGCAAGTAATGTATATGCTGACGATGATGAGACTAGTGTGGTATATGACAGAGGCTTTGATGACGGAGCCGAAATAGGAGAAATTGATGCAAATGAGAAAGCTGCTTTAAAATATGAGAATGGTGATACTTCTAATTGGGATAAAGTAATAGACTCAAGAAGTGAATTGTATGAAAAATATGATATGAACGATTATGCTTCTGATTACAAAAGAGGTTTTTATGATGGCTATAAAGAAAAGTTTGAGGAAATCTACATAGATGCATACTATGATTTAGTTGTAGAAGGAATGAAAGGTACCGGAAAAACTACAGAAACTACAGAAACAGATGGGGCAAACGTAGCAGAGGTAGTTAAAGAAGAACAACCGCAAAGTCAGCTAGTAACAGTAGATGGTGCAACGATATATAGTGAAGATAAAATGTTAACTATTGATGTACCAAAAGGGACAGTGTATCTGCAAAATTATATGTATATAAAAACATCTGATAAAATCGAAAGTATACATGCAGAGAAAAAAGAAATCATAAGTAATATATATGAAATTTATTTTGAAAGTAGTACCAAGCTATATAATAACGTGACGGTAAATTTTAAGTATTATGGTTCTGAAAATGTAGGGATATATAGATTAGGCGCAAATAATAAATTAGAATACATACCGACAACGTTAGAAGACGGAAGCCTAAAGGTAACGATAAAAAAAGGAATGTTTGAATCACTAAAGTTTGTAGTATGTCTAGATAGTCAAATACCGGGAGATCTAATAGGACACTGGGCAAGAGAAGAATTCATTACATTTTTAAGAAGGGGCTTTATTTCACCAAATATATATAACAATGTAGCGCCAGATGGTTTTATCACCAGAGAACAGTTTGTATATATTGTTGATGACATGTTTAAGCTGTATGATAGTGAAATACTAAAGGTGATACCAAAGGTAACTATAGATAGCTTTGTTGACAAGGATCAGGTTTCGGAATATGCGAAAAGTAGTATGGAGCGATTACTAACACTAAAATATATCAATGGCTATGGCAATAACATTCTTATGCCACATCGCCTTATCTCGTATCAAGAGGTAGAAACGATACTAAGGAGGGTTACATTAGATGATACGATAGATTGGCAAACCGTAAGAGAGCAAATAATGCTAGAAAGAGGAATTTTACCTAACATGGCGAGTAAAGACACAAGCGCAATAAAATCAGAAGTACTTTATTTGTTAAATAAATATTTAGATTGATTAAGTAAATTACATTAAATAGAGTAATCTC
>MGOW01000060.1 GCA_001797255.1 Clostridiales bacterium GWE2_32_10 | reverse complement strand
TAATAAGTATATTGAATTTTGCTGCTGAAAAGGATTGCTACATAGTTGTTGATGCTATTTTTGAAGAATCTCCTAACGCTAAAAGGATATTTCAAGCCTTTAAAAATAGCTCCAATTATTATAAGTTGATTAAGCTAAAAGGATTAAGCAAAGACACACCTCAATTAACAGACTTAAGGCTTGGTTGGAGTATATGCAAAAACCAATATTTTAACGAACGACTGCTAACTTTATCTGAAGTTACAAACTTCTCGAATTCCACATTTTTGGAGTCATTAGCTACTATAGACTTGCAAAACAGGGTATGGGCAGACAATCAAGTTAACAATGAATATGTAAATATATATAAAAATGAAAAAGATTTGTATCATCGAAAAATAAAAGCAGGATTAGACAGAGGAATCAAGATATTTGAGCAAAGTAAAATAGTGGATAAAGTTATTTCTCCAGATGCAGGTAATATATTATTTGTGAAAATAAGTGATAGTGTTAAGTCTAAAATAAATGTAAAAAATGATCACGATATGTTTGTGTATGTTCTAGAAAAAGCTAATATACTGATAACGCCCGGACATGTTTTCGGAATTTCATCAGATGAGTTATGGTTTAGAATTACTATGTCTAAATCAATAGAAAATTTTGAAGCAGGCATAAACAAGTTATTGACTGTATTGGAGGGAGATTATGTTATTTAATGAAAAGGTTAAAAAAACAATAGAAAAAATTTATAGAAAAGTAGAAGTTATAAATAATCCGACTTGTTACCTTTATTTTTTGGACGATATAAGAGAAAAGGTTAATAAAATAGAGAAAGAAGCACCTAAAAATTTAAAATTATATTATGCAATGAAAGCAAATCCTAATGAAAATATAATAAAATTTCTGAAAAGCAATGAATATGTTAGGGGGATAGAAATTGCTTCAGAGGGTGAACTGAGAAAAGCACTGAAGTACTATGAGCCTAAAGATATCATATATACGGGTCCAGGTAAAACTCAATATGAATTGGAAACAGTTATAAACAAGGGCATAAGATTGATTAACGTTGAATCTTTAGTTGAGGCATTAAGAATACAAAAAACAGCCCATAAAAATAATTGTTCGAAAGTAGATATATTATTGAGAATAAACACTGATTATTATGTTGATGATGTTGAAGAAAATATGGCGGGATGTTCAAGTAAAATGGGAATAGATGAATGCCAGATTTATGATGTTATTAATATGATAAAAGGGTTGGACAAAATTAATATTAAAGGTATACATGTTTTTTCGGCTAGTGGGGTAATGGAATATGAAAAGCTAACGAAATACAATCAATATGTATTTGATTTAGTTAATAAATTGCAAAAACAGTGTGATATAAATATAGAAATTATAGACTTTGGTGGTGGAATAGGTATTGATTATTCTGGCGCAAATTTGCAGTTTGATATAGTTAAATACTTTGATACATTAAATAATCAGATAAAAGACTATAATTTTGAAAATAAAGAAATGATATTAGAATCAGGAAAATATCTTGTTGGCGAATGTGGCTTTTACACAGCTGAAATAATAGATATAAAAGATACAAAAAATTATAAACATATTGTTGCGGCTGGAGGGTTAAATCATATGAGAAAACCTGCTGCAACTGGTGTGAAAAATCCATTATATATTATAAATAGAAACGCAAGCCCATTATATCCTAATCAACCAATAGTATCTGCAGAAACTGTAGATATAGGCGGCCCGCTTTGTTTTAGCGAAGACAAGCTATCGTGGGATGATTACATCGAGTTTGCAGAAATTGGAGATATTGTAGTTTTATCTCAATCTGGAGCATATTGCTATTCTGCCTCAGTTCTTGAAATGCTAAGTCACATGTACCCAGAGGAATTTATAATAGAAGGAGAATACAATGAGATTTAAAAACACGTTTATTAACCAGAGATATATTAATAAATCAGAAGAGCTTAATAAAGAAAATGTAATTGTAGGCGTTCCTCTATGTTCTAAAGAGTTCTTGAAAGGCGTTGAACATGCTCCAGAAGCTATAAGAAAGGTTTCAATGAGATATGCTAATAGTGACAATACAGCGCAACCTATTAAGATATATAATCCTGATCAGGGTTATATATTGAAAGATGTTGATATTAGCGATTTTGGAGATATTAAGTTAACGAGGAATCTGCAAAAAAGTGAAGAAATAATAAGAATAAAAATGAAAACAATTTTTAAAAAAAATTGTTTTCCTATTATTATTGGAGGAGACCATTCAATAACATTTCCTATTGTTTCAAGTTATACTGGTAATGTAACTGTTTTACAACTTGATGCACATGGAGATTTTTTAGATGAAAGAGAGTTTTGCCCTCATGGGTCAGTGATGAGGGCAGTTAGCAAATTAAATAACGTAAATAAGATTATACATTGTGGGCTGAGGGGAAATCTAAATACTGGTCCAGGATTGGAGGATTCAGTTAAAGCAGGAAATATAGTTATAACAGCTAGTGAGCTAAATGAATCTGGTATAGATATTATTAGCAAGTATATTAGTGAAGATGAAAAAGTATATATATCTTTTGACATAGATTTTTTAGACCCCAGCATAGCACCAGCAACGAATTGCGCAGAGCCTAATGGGATTAACTATGATATGGCGATAAAAATACTAGAAAAAGTGATGACTAATTATAATATTATAGGTATAGATTTTGTTGAATATAATCCAAAATATGATATAAATAATATTACAGGTATACATATAGTAAATCTTATACTCGCTATATTATATTTTAAAAATAGGAATTAAAGGAGTGAAAATCATGGATACAAATAAAATGTGTGAAGCTAATAGAATTGCATGGAATGAAGCTGTACCAATTTTGAATAAAAATTCGAATATAAATATTAAGGAGTTAATAAAAAACAATGATTATTACTTTCTAGATAAGGCAGAAATTAAAAAGTTTAAAGACCTTTCATTAGCAAATAAAAACATAGCGCAACTTTGCTGCAATAATGGTAGGGAAGTAATATCTCTAGTAAAATTAGGGGCTAGTTTAGGAGTGGGTTTTGATATTTCCGATGAAGCGATAGCCGAGGCTAAAGAGCTTGCGCAATTAGCAAAAATGAATTGTATATTTGAAAGGACTAATGTATACGATATCTCAGAGAAATATAATAATTTTTTTGATATAGTATATTTTTCAGCAGGATGTTTTAACTGGATTGAGGATCTTAATAAACTATTTAAGGTCGTATCAAGAATATTAAAAAGTCATGGTAAACTAGTAATTTATGAAATGCATCCGGTTGCAAATATGTTTATGTCATATGATGATGCTAGATTTAGTGACGATGAATCTAATCGAGTATATAATAATTACTTTAATAACAAACCACATGAACATAATAAAGGAATCGATTATATTTCAAATAGTGTTTACAAGTCATCAACAATGTATGAGTTTCAACATACACTTAGTGACATTATAAATAATGTAATAAGGAATGGAATAGTGTTGATTAGTTTTGATGAATTTAAAAATGATGTATCAGCGGTATTTAGACAATTGGAAAAAAAGGAAAACGTACCACTATCCTTTATGTTGATAGGAGAAAAACAGTAAAGCTAATTCAGAAACTTAGACACTTTTTAATTTAGAGTAAACGAATAATTTTAAAGTTAGGAGGTAGCTATGATTGAAATATCTTTAAATAATGTTAAAAAAGACTATGGATTAAAGCCTGTCTTAAACGGTCTTAATCTAGAAGTGCTGACAAGAGATAGAATTGCAATAGTCGGAAAAAATGGAGCTGGGAAGACGACTATTTTTAAAATTATCGCTGGACTTGAAAACATTGATGCTGGATCCGTGTCAATAAGGAAAGGGGCAAATATTGGATTATTAGAACAAATCCCATTGATAAGCAAAGAAGATTACAAGGTAATAGATGTGTTGCAAGAAGCGTACGAAAATATATTTGATATTGATAAGAGAATGAAAATATTAGAAGATCAAATGAGTAAAAACAGCAATTGCCCAATAAAGTTAGAGAAAATAATGAAGGAATATGGTAAGTTGCAAGAATTATATATTTCTATGGGTGGATACGAAACAGAAGAAAACTTTGGTAGAATATGCACTGGATTTAAAATTGATAAAAATATGTTAGAGCAAAATTTCAATATTTTAAGTGGTGGACAAAAAACGCTTGTGAAATTAGCAACATTATTACTTAAAAAACCAGAGATTCTATTACTAGATGAACCTACTAATCATTTAGATATTGAAACATTAGAATGGTTTGAAAATTTTTTAGTAGAGTATAATGGAACCATTTTAATAAACTCGCATGATAGATATTTCTTAGATAAAGTAACTAACAAAACTTTAGTAGTAGAAGATGGGAAGAGCGAGCTGTATCATGGGAATTATTCGTACTATGTTAAGGAAGAAGAAAAAAACTTACTATTAGAATTTGAATCTTATAAAAATCAACAAAAGCAGATAGAAGCCATGAAAGAAGCAATAAAAAGGTATCGTGATTGGGGCGCAAGAGCTGGAAATGAAAGATTTTTTAAACAGGCCGCAAACTTAGAAAAAAGATTAGAAAGAATGGAGAAAGTAGATAGACCTAATATGCAGGATAAAAAAATACCTTTAAATTTTTCAATGACAGATCGTTCGGGAAATGATGTATTAAAAGTTGTAGGATTGCATATGAAATTAGGTAGCAAGATATTATTTAAGGGACTAAATATCAATATGCGCTATAAAGAAAGAGTAGGATTGCTTGGTAAAAATGGCTCAGGAAAAACGACATTATTTAAATTACTGTTATCAATGATATCTCCTGACGACGGGAAATTATCTATTGGGAGTAATGTTAAAATAGGATATATACCACAAGACATTTTATTCGATGATGTGAATCAAACAGTTCTTGATGTATTTAGAAGGGAATCATCGGGAAATGAAACTACATGCAGAGCGACGTTAGCAAAGTTTCTATTTTATGGTGAGAATGTGTTTAAAAAAGTGGGACAGTTGTCAGGAGGAGAAAAAGTAAGATTAAAACTGGTTCTATTGATTCAAAAAGATGTAAATCTTCTTATGCTAGATGAACCAACTAATCATATTGACATAGATACTAGAGAAATGCTAGAAGAGGCTATTTTAGACTATAAAGGCTCTTTATTATTTATTTCTCATGACAGATATTTTATAAATAAAATTGCATCCAGGGTTATAGAGATTGATAGTCATATAGCTAATAGTTATCTTGGCAATTACGATGATTATAAATTTTCTAAAAATAAAAAGTCTCATGTAGGCAGTTTAGGTTTTTCAAAAATCAATCAGATATCTAATTCTATAGAATCTACAAAAATAAAAAAAAATAAAATGTATTAATTTTCAAAAATTAACCTGCTTTGGAAATTGTAAATTATTATGGAGATGATATGAATTTGAATAAAGCAAAAGTCCCAAAAGAATTGAGAGCTATAATAGAAGATTGTAATTGGAAAGAAAACACGATGGGTTGGTCAAATGCAAAAGTTTATTTTATAGAAAATTTAAAAACAGGACATAACTTATATCTTAAAATTTTACCATGTTCAGTATATAATACGATAAAAGACGAAAATGATATTCTAAGGTGGCTAAAGGATAAATTGCCTGTATCAGAAGTTAATTATTATAATAAATACCGCAATAAGGAATACTTGCTAACTTCGGAAGTATTAGGAGTTGAAATTTTCGAATGTGACATAGAAGTGGGGATAAAAATATTTGCAAAAGGGCTAAAAACATTACATAGTATAAATATATTTGATTGCCCATTTAATCAAACCTTGAATAATAGACTCGCCAAGGCAGAAATTAATCTTAAAAATATAAAAGCCGTCGGATGTGGGAAGAGATACAATCTGATAATTAAAGAAGCCGAGCGTCTATATGAAAAATTAATCGAAATGAAGCCAAATAATGAGGATCTAGTATTTACACATGGAGATTATACAATGGCAAATGTAATAGTAAATAATAATGAAATATCTGGATTTATAGACGTTGGCGATGGAGGGGTAGCAGATAGGCATAACGATATCGCACTAGCTATAATAAGCATTAAGTATAATTCCCAACCTTCAGATTATGATAAGAATATTAAGTTGTTTCTGGAAATATATAATTATAACGAAATAGATTATAGCAAGATATATTATTATACTTTATTAAATGAATTTTTCCATTTGTTTAGTATTAACAGTAAGTTTTTAGCTTTAACTTACATTTCATAGGTCAGCAGCTAAGATATAGAAATTTTTAGATAAGTTTATTTCAAATAACGTTTTTGTATAGCTTATTTCTATAATAATTAAAATTAAAATTATTATAGAAAATACTTGAGGAGTACTTGCAAATTTCCATAAAAATTGTTATACTAATATACATTATATAAATAATATTATAACAGTGGGAGGAACGAATATGGCGGAAGAGTACATTGAGTTAGTAGATGGGAATAAGCAAAAGACAGGAGTAGTAATTCCGAGATCAAATTATAAAGAGTTATTGCCAGAAGGACAGCGTGTTTTGATTGCAGCACTATTAGTGAAAAATAGTGAAGATAAAATTATGATGCAGTTAACCTCAAAAGAGAAAGGGAGTATTCTCTCTTTACCAAGTGGATGGGTGATGCAAGGGGATAGTAGTAGAGAGACTGTTGTTAGAGAAATGTACGAGGAACAAGGATTGAAAATAGATATAGATAAAATTATTTTAGTAGAGGAAAGACCAACTAGTAAAACTGCTTTTTTTGATATTTATTATTTAGAAGCAGACTTTAAAAGAGAAGATATGGTACTGCAAAAAGAAGAAGTTGATGATGTTATATGGATGTCTCCTGAAGAAATTTTTTCAGCCTATGACGAAGAAAAGGTTCGTAAAAGTTCTGTAGAGTCTATTAGAAATTTTTTAGATAATAAGAAAAAAATAAGTTTTAAATGTGTGTAAGTGAGTAAAATGAATAGAACCCATGGATGCGTTTAAATGGTGTTCTGTTTTTGATTGTAGACCTAAATTATAAGGAGGCAGGATGAATATGGAGATAATTCTTAAAATAGTGGCTATTAATAGCATAAAAGAAAATTTTAAGCCATCAAAATCAGGTTTCAATGGCAACAGGGTCTTTTTGTCGGATAATTATGTGATAAAAATATTTGATAATAAAGATATAGTTAAGTACAATAATGAGTTATTGATATATCAGAATATTCATAAAAATTATATAGCAAAATTGATTAACAATGGCAATATCGAGGGAGTTAATTATCTGTTGCTCTCGAGAATAAAAGCTAATACATTATATTCTATATGGGATAATTTAAACGAAAAGGTTAGAAATGATATCATGAAGCAGATATTATATATAAAGATGGTCATTTTGATAATTTTTTGTTCGATGGAGAAGTAGTATATATAATAGATTTTGAATATTTAGAAGTAGCGCCTTTAGATTATCAACTTGATAAGTGGCGTAGACTGGTAAAGTATCCGCATTTACTCGCAAATGAAAAAGATAAGAAAAGAATAAAGGAGGAAAAGTCTATGTAGGAGTTTGTGTTGATACTTCAAGTGGACTCGGGCTTTGTGCCGAAAGAAACGCAATCTTAAATATGAT
>MGOW01000059.1 GCA_001797255.1 Clostridiales bacterium GWE2_32_10 | reverse complement strand
ACTATGGAAGCTGTTTATTTCGAAGGAGATAAAGGGCAAAACATGACGATAAAAAAAGTTTCAGAAGATACTAGTCTACCTACTGACTTAGTAGCACAAGCTAAAGAATATAGAGAGAAAATGGTAGAGTCTATTGCTGAAACAGATGATGAATTAATGAATAAATTTTTTGAAGGCGAAGAAATCTCAGTACAAGAGTTAAAAGCAGCATTAAGAAAAGCTGTTATAAATAATGAAATAGTTCCATGTCTTTGCGGTTCAGCATACAAAAACGTAGGGGTTCAATTACTTGTAGATGCGGTTGTTGAGTACTGTCCATCACCTATAGATATACCAGCAATAAAAGGTGTCGATGTAGATGATCCAGAAAAAGAAATAGAAAGACATCCGTCTGATGAAGAACCATTTGCAGCACTTGCGTTTAAGATTATGAATGACCCATTTGTTGGATCACTTACATTCTTTAGAGTTTATTCAGGAGTTTTGGACAAGGGTTCTTATGTACTGAATTCTTCTAAAGATAAGAAGGAAAGAATAGGTCGTATACTACAAATGCATGCAAATACAAGAGAAGAGATAGACAAGGTATACTCTGGAGATATAGCTGCTGCAGTTGGATTGAAAGATACAACTACAGGAGATACGCTATGTGACGAAGATAAACCAGTTATACTAGAAGCTATAGAATTCCCGGAACCAGTTATCTTTATGGCTATTGAGCCAAAGACTAAAGATAGCCAAGAAAAGATGGGAGTTGCATTACAAAGACTTTCAAAAGAAGACCCGACCTTTAAAACTTATACAAACCAAGAAACAGGGCAAACTATAATGGCAGGTATGGGAGAGCTACATCTTGAGATTATAGTTGACCGTATGATGAGGGAGTTTAAGGTTGAAGCGAATATCGGTAAGCCTCAGGTTGCATATAAAGAAGCTTTGAAAAAAGCTGTTGATGTTGAAGGTAAGTATATCAAGCAATCAGGTGGACGTGGACAATACGGACATTGTAAGGTTAGATTTACTCCTATAGACCCTAATTCAGAGCATACTTATAAATTTGTCAGTACCGTAGTAGGTGGTTCTATTCCAAGAGAATACATAGCTCCTATCGATGAAGGTATCAAGGAAGCTATGCAAAGCGGTATTCTTGCTGGATACCAAGTACTTGGATTATCTGCCGAAGTATATGATGGATCATACCATGACGTAGACTCTTCAGAAATGGCGTTTAAGATCGCAGGATCTATGGCGTTTAAAGAGGCTATGAGAAAAGGTGATGCAGTATTGCTTGAACCGATTATGAAGGTAGAAGTATCTGTACCAGAAACATACATGGGAGACGTTATCGGAGACCTAAACTCACGTAGAGGTAGAATAGAAGGCATGGAATCAGCATACGGAGAACAAAATATTCGTTCTCTAGTACCACTTGCTGAAATGTTCGGATACTCTACAGACCTACGTTCAAAAACACAAGGTAGAGGTAACTATGTAATGGAATTTGATCATTATGAAGAATGTCCAAAGAGTATACAAGAAAAAATTATAGCAGGGAAATAGGATTTTGAAAAATGGAGTATTTGAGAACATTTTGATAGGTATACTTGCTGTAACTATATCAATTATGTGCATATTTTTATATTTATTTTTAAAATATAAAGATAACGAGAATAAACAAAAGGTATTAGAAAAATATGCTACTGTTATTTCTTATATGGTTCTTGCAATAGTTGGAATACCAATTATTATAGTATTAGTATATTTTATTGGTTTTAAATAAGCATCTTTCGTGTCATTGCGAGGTACGAAGCAATCCCTCTTTTAACCTAGCTTATATAAACTAAAAAACGAGATTGCCACGCCAAAAAACGGCTCGCAATGACAGTCTTAGATATGAATGCTTACGGTTGAATAATTTTTATAAAAATTATTCAAAAAACACTTGCAAAAATTTAAAAAATAAAATATAATACAAATTATGTTAATATAAATTTAATTTAAAATCTAAGGAGGAGTATAATAATGGCAAAAGCTAAATTTGAAAGAAATAAGCCACACGTTAATATTGGTACTATCGGTCACGTTGACCATGGTAAAACTACTTTAACAGCAGCTATAACTAAAGTTCAAGCTGACAAAGGATATGCAAATTTTCAAGCATATGACCAAATAGACAAGGCACCAGAAGAAAAGGCTAGAGGGATAACAATCTCAACAGCACACGTTGAGTATCAAACAGATAACAGACATTATGCACACGTTGACTGTCCAGGACATGCTGACTATGTTAAAAACATGATAACAGGAGCAGCACAAATGGATGGAGCAATATTAGTTGTTGCGGCAACTGATGGTGCAATGCCTCAAACAAGAGAACATATATTACTTTCTCATCAAGTTGGAGTTCCTTATATAGTAGTATTCCTAAATAAGTGCGACATGGTTGATGATGATGAGTTATTAGAATTAGTAGAGATGGAAATAAGAGAATTACTTTCAGATCAAGATTTTGATGGAGATAATGTTCCGGTAATAGCTGGTTCAGCTCTTAAAGCACTTGAAGGAGATCCAAAATGGGTTGCTAAAATAGATGAATTAATGGCTGCTGTTGACTCATACATTCCAGATCCAGTAAGAGAAACAGACAAACCATTCCTAATGCCTGTTGAGGATGTATTCTCAATAACAGGACGTGGAACAGTTGCAACAGGTAGAGTAGAAAGTGGAGTTCTTAAAGTATCAGAAGAAGTTGAAATAGTTGGTATTAAAGAAGAAAAGAGAAAAGTAGTAGTTACAGGTATAGAAATGTTTAGAAAGCTATTAGACCAAGCGCAAGCAGGAGATAACATAGGAGCACTTCTTAGAGGTGTTGACAGAAATGACATAGAAAGAGGTCAAGTTCTTGCAAAGCCAGGGTCAATACATCCACATACAAAATTTAAAGCTCAAGTTTACGTTTTAAAGAAAGAAGAAGGTGGACGTCATACTCCATTCTTCGGAAACTATAGACCACAATTTTATTTCAGAACAACAGACGTTACAGGTGTTGTTAATTTACCAGAAGGCGTAGAAATGTGTATGCCAGGTGATAACATCGAAATGACTATTGAACTTATAAATCCAATCGCTATGGAAAAGGGACTAAGATTTGCTATCCGCGAGGGTGGTAGAACAGTAGGTGCAGGTTCAGTTACTGAGATAATTGAGTAATTTAGCATTAAAGAAGACACAGCGTAAGCTGTGTTTTTTATTTGTTTCTATTGAAAAATGAAAAATATATGATATAATCTTTATAACAATAACTAAAAAGGAGCAATTAATAATGGATAAATATTTTTTGATAGGCAAAGTTGTAAATACACAAGGATTAAAGGGTGATGTTAGAGTGGTTCCATCTACTTATGATAAGCATCGGTTTGAACTACTTGATTATATTTTACTTGAAAATCCCGCTGATAAAAGCAGGGTGAAATATAATATAGACAAAGTATGGTATAATAAGACCTTTGTAATATTAAAACTTGAGGGTGTAAATGATATAGCTATAGCGGAAAGATTAAAGAACCTCGATATTGTAATTCCCGAGGAGCTAGGAAGTCCACTAGAAGATGATGAGTATTATATAAGGGACTTATATGATACTGATGTGTATGACGAAAACGGAGAAATGCTAGGCAAAATCGTGGACATTTTAAGTACAGGAAGTAATGATGTATACATAATAGAAAATAAAGAAAAAGGTGAACTACTAATCCCTGCTATAAAAGAATGCATAAAACAAGTTGATATAGAAAATAGAAAGATGATAATTCATGTTATGGAAGGACTAGAATGGCAATAGGAGGGAAGAAAATTATGAAATTTTATGTATTGACGCTTTTTCCTGAAATGATAGATAGCTTTGTTTCACACAGTATTATTGGTAGGGCAAAGGAAAAAAGTATAATAGATATAAAATGTGTAAATATAAGAGATTTTTCGTATAATAAGCATAATAAAGTAGATGATTATCCATATGGTGGTGGAGCAGGTATGGTGATGCAAGCTCCTCCGATATATAAGGCATATGAGAGTTTGAATAAAGATAAGTCTGTAAGAGTTATCTTTGTAACCCCAAGCGGAAAAACATTCAATCAAGAAATGGTTAAAGAGCTTTCAAAAGAGCAAGAGCTTATAATACTTTGTGGTCACTACGAGGGCGTAGACCAAAGGGTGATAGATGAGATAGTCACAGATGAAATATCTATCGGAGATTATGTGCTTACTGGTGGCGAGCTACCAGCATGTGTAATGATAGATGCAGTATCAAGGCTGACACCGGGTGTGCTGAATAAAGATGAGTCATTTGAAAATGAATCATTTGAAAACAATTTACTCGAATACCCTCAATATACAAGACCAAAGGTATTTATGGGGCGGGAAGTTCCTGAGGTGTTAATCTCTGGACATCATGAGAATGTGGCTAAGTGGAGGTTAGGGAAGGCGATAGAAAAGACGGCGAAGGTACGACCAGATTTGATGTCCTTACCACCCTCACCCCCAGCCCCTCTCCCACAACGTGAAAGGGGAGAATAAACCTAAGTTTGTCGTTGCGAGGTACGAAGCAATCTCTCGTTTAACTTATTTTATATTAGAAGTTTATAAAGATAAAAACGAGATTGCTTTGGGAAAAGATGCTCGCAATGGCAAGTTAGGAATATAATAATTTAAAAGGTAGGTGGATATATGGATAAAGAGTTTTTTATAAATAACAGGCAAAAGTTAATAAAAAGTCTACCAGAAAATTGCACATTAGTACTATTTTCTGGTAATTCAAAATTTTGGAGTGGTGACCAGAAATATAAATTTTCGATAAATAAAAATTTTTATTATGCGATGGGTCTAGAGGAAGAAAATTATGTATATGTTTATCAGAAAGCGGACAGACCAGTAGAAATTATGTTTATAGAAAAAGATAATGATGAAAAATATATAAAGCTATCGGGACATAAAAAGAGCAAGGCACATGTATATAATGTAACAAGTATACAAGACATAAGGTATACAGATGAATTCTATGTTTTTATAAAAAGTATAGATTTTTCGGTAACTAGCACATTTTATATAGATATGATAGATCTAGATTGCATTTTTACTAATGAACTAATGTTAAGTCTGAACTTATGGTCGGATAATATAACATACTACGATGTTAATATAGAATTTAGTAAGCTTAGGGCTATAAAACAAACTTGCGAATTAGAGAAAATAAAAGAAGCAATAAAGATAACTGGTAAAGGTATTATGAATATTTTAGCAAATGCTAAAAAGTGTAGGTATGAGAATGAAATAGAGGCTTTGTATGATTATGAAATAAAGATGGCAGGAATATTTGAAAAAGCTTTTAACTCTGATGTATCAAGCGGTAAAAATGCGACGATACTTCACTATAATAAAAATAATTCTAAAATAAATGAAAATGATTTACTACTTGTAGATTTAGGTGTGCGGTATGAAAATTACTGTTCTGATATTTCGAGAACCTTTCCTAAAAGTGGACATTTTAGCGATAGACAAAAGCTTTTATATAATATAGTACTAACCACCCAGATAGAAACTATGAATAGCATACAAATAGGCATGACTTTTAAAGAATTAAATGAAGTTACAAGACAATCGTTTATAAGACAGCTTAAAGAAATAAATCTGATAGAAAAAGACGAAGAAATCGAAAAGTACTATTATCATTCTGTATCCCATTCATTAGGCTTAGATGCACATGACAATAGAAAATACATTGATAGGTTGCAACAAGGTATGGTCATTACCATAGAACCAGGGCTTTATATAGAAGAGGAAGGAATAGGGATACGGATTGAGGATGATATCTTGATTACTGCGGATGGGTATGTAGATTTATCGAGGGATATACCCAAGGAGATAGGGGACATAGAAGATATTATGGCTAGAGTGGAGATAAATAGAGGGAGGGGTTTACATGGCGGATATTAAATACGAGATAACAAAGGAAATAGCGGTTTTATCAGAAAATGCTAATGGGTGGACTAAGGAACTCAATATAGATGAGCTGAAAGGAAAACTGAGGGGAGTATAAATGCAAACTTATTTAAGTATTATGTGAAATATTGATATGGGGGAGCGATGATGAAAACATTAGATGAATTTAGAGAATATTATGAATCTGATTTAAATGATAAGTTAAAATTGTTAGAACAGGAAAAGAATGTCCTTAGAGTAAAAGTTATAATTTCAAATTTAAAGACAATAATATATATAGTGGCTTCTTTTGTAGGAATTGTATTATTTGAAAAAATAGTATATAGACCAACATCTACGGGGCTTATGGTTCTTTATATAATTTTGGGTGCTATATATATTGTTTTATCACCATTTGTATTCCTACTTGCAAGACCAAAAGAAATATTTAGATTTCGAAAGAAATTTAAAAAGGAGATTATAGAAAATATAATTAAATTTTATGATGAAAGTTTTGAATATTATCCTGAAAAATATATATTGGAAAGTGATATAACATCGTCTTTAATTACTAATAAAACAATTACCGGTTTTTATGGAAATGATTATATATGTGGAAATGTTAGTTTTAATGATAATAACGCTAACATTTTCATAGAAGTATCCGAAGTAACAGTGAGACATTCAACAATTGAAGGTGAATCTGAAACAATATTTGATGGGTTGTTTTTTAAGTCGGAATTCAACAAGGATATTACTTCATCAGTAAAAATGATGCCAGAAACTATAATATTTAAAACATCAGATTTAAAAGGTTTCGACAAAGTAAATTTAGAAAACTCTGAACTTACTAAATATTTTGATGTTTATGCCGAGAATCAAGTTGAGGCAAGATATATATTGTCCCCTAGCTTGATAAGTAGGATACTTGCATTAATAAAAAAGATTAATAAAAGAGTATATATATCATTTGTAGGAAAAAATATTTATATAGGAATTTTTGACTATAAGGATTTATTTGAATTTAGATTTAGTGAGTCTTTATGTGATTTTGATGTAATTAAGAGGCATTTTGAAAATTTACAATTTTTGATAGGCATTGTAGAAGAATTAAATCTGAATACAAGAATATGGAGCAAAGTATAAACTAATATAGAGGTGGTGGGATATGGATCATATCCGGATGACAACAGTTCTTATGAGGACTGTTAAAAGCTGAGAAGATTGCACTTACGAACCATGGAATACCGCTAGTATCTAACCTTGGAGCCCAAACCGTGAGATGAGGGTTTAAGCGTAGGCATGAGATTAAGGCGAGCCGTAATACGAAAGTGTGAAGTGATTGAGCCTCGTTAGTTTGAAAAGTCGAAGCCGATGTTGTGAAGAATGAGCGACGAAGAATTTAGGCGGATAATTATAGATGAGGTTTGTAGTAATAATAAGGAGATAAATAGAGGGAGGGGTTTACATGGCGGATATTAAATATGAGATAACAAAGGAAATAGCGGTTTTATCAGAAAATGCTAATGGGTGGACTAAGGAACTCAATCTTGTAAGCTGGAATGACAAACCAGCTAAGTATGATTTGAGGGACTGGTCACCAGAACATGAGAAGATGGGAAAGGGTATTACGCTTAGCTTGGATGAAATGAAGGAATTAAAAAATGCGATTGGTAAATTGAAGGTGTAACAATTTTTGTATGAAAGACCGCATTATCAGCTACAAATTATATTATGAGAAATATAGAATAAAAAAGGGAGAATAAAAGAATGAATAATTATAAATTAATAAT
>MGOW01000058.1:31860-48985 GCA_001797255.1 Clostridiales bacterium GWE2_32_10 | reverse complement strand
TCCCTGAAAAATTAAATTTTAGCACATAGTACATATTCCTTTCTTTTGTAGGATTTTTGCCTATATAAGTATTTCCAAATAACTTATCGAAATCTTCTTTGCATTTTACGTCATAATAATATTCTAGCATAGATGTAAACAGACTTTTCCCAAATCTTCGTGGTCGAAGAAAAAATACATAAAGCTCCCCTGCGTCTTCTAATATTTCTATATATTCGGTCTTGTCAATATAATAATAACCCTTCTCTATTAATGTTTTATAATCACTTATTCCATACGGTATTTTTTTCATATGCTTAACCTACCCTTCTCATTTTCTTTATATAAATTATAATGGTTTTATGGTAGTGTGTCAAGGTGTAGGGGAAATAAAATTGAAATAAAAAAGTTACAAATATATTTGTAACTTTTTTTATTTTTTAAAGACCTAGTGCTTCTGTTACATCCTTAGATGGGCTCTTAATAGTTATTTTATCTTTACTACCCCAGTTTTCTTGCACAGTTACAGATTTAATCCGTTTATCTGCTTCGTCTTTGATATACTCTAATCCAAATATTTTATTTACTTCATCACCTTGCGAAATTCTTATTTCGTATCTATCTTGTCCCCCAAGCAATTTGTCATCAAGTGTACCTGATAAAACTCTTCCATTAAAATTTTCTAATTCATTCCCGTCTTTATCCATACCACCTAATATTGTAGTATTTGTTGCAGATTGATCCATATATCCTCCAACAAGAGCTCCCCCTAATGCAATACCTACAAATAGTGTTATTACTGCGGTTGGAATATCAGTTATAAAATCCAAAACAGATTCTAAAAAATCGTCACACATTATATACACCTCCTTTTCTATTTTTGTAATATTTGTATTTTACATTATATTTTTACATTTGTCAATACTTTCCAACAAAAAGATATTTGGTATCACCCAAATATCTTTTTCAGCTTATCAAAAAATCCATTATTTTCTTTATATGTATCAGGCCCTACCGACTCGGCGAATTCTTTTAGTATCTTCCTTTGCTTATCGGTTAACCTCGTAGGAACCTCTACCTTTACAATGACATATTGGTCTCCTCGTACATTTTTGTTCCTAAGACTCGGTACTCCTTTACCTTTTAACCTAAACTTGGTTCCTGATTGGGTGCCTTCTTTTATGGTGTAGACTACCTTTCCATCTACCGTCGGTACCGTTATCTCGTCTCCAAGTGCTGCTTGGGTAAAGGTTATCGGCACTTCGCAGTATATGTCTGTATCTTCTCTTGCAAAAAGCTCATGTTCCTTTACGTATATAGTTATGAGCAAGTCCCCTTTTGGCGCCCCTTTTTCTCCTACTTCGCCAGCACCTGCTACTCTCATGGTTTGCCCATTGTCTATACCTGCTGGTATCTCTATTTTTATTTTCTTTGGTGTACGCACCTTACCTGTTCCAGAACACTTACGGCATTTATGCTTTACAACCTCGCCTTTTCCTGCACAGGTTGGGCAAGTTGTCACATTTGAAACCATTCCAAATATCGTTTGCTGTGTCTGCTTTACCTGCCCTGCTCCGCCACAGGTAGGACATTTCTCTGCTTTAGTGCCTTCCTCTGCTCCAGAACCGTGGCAAGCTTCGCACTCCTCTGTTAGACTAAGTGTAATCTCTTTTTCTTTGCCAAATACAGCTTCTTCAAACTCTATATTTAGCGACATATGTACATCCTGACCTCTTTGAGGTCCACGTCTTCTCGACCTGCTAGAGCCTCCACCAAAAAAGTCCCCAAATAAATCACCCAAGTCAAACTCCATTCCACCAAATCCACCATTGAACCCACTAAATCCTTCAAACCCTCCAGCACCCCCACCATTTCCAAATGCGGCATGCCCATATTGGTCATACTGTGCTTTCTTTTTCTGGTCGCCTAAAACTTCATAAGCTTCGTTTAGCTCCTTAAACTTTTGTTCTGCCTCTTTGCTGCTTTGATTGCTGTCTGGGTGGTGCTCTTTAGCAAGCTTTCTAAAAGCCTGCTTTATCTCTTTATCCGATGCACCCTTTGGAACCCCCAGTACTTCATAATAATCACGTTTTGTTGCCATGTATATTGAAACCTCCTTCTTATTTTGTCTGAAATTATCTCGTTTACTCTAATTACAATACTCATTAATAATATGTATAATTTCATTATCAGTAGGTATGTTATTTTCGTCTTTTTTAGAATATATAGTTACTAAAAAGACTATTTTATTTTCATGCTTTACATAATATATCATTCTGTATCCATTAGATGTTCCTTGATTAGTGTTTGAATTTTTTGCTCGTACCTTATATGTAAACGTATTAGACGACAAATTTAAGCCTTCTATTTTATCACCACTAAATATGCCTCTTTTTAAGTCTTGTAGTATATGCTTTATATCTTGGGGAAGTTTAGTATATTTCTTTTTATTAATATAGTAGGTAACATCTTTATTAAATTTATCTGTAGGAATAACCTCATATATCTCTATATTATTTTGATTTTCTTTTTTCATTTTTTTCCGTTTTTTTCGCTAAATCTTCCCATTCTTTAAATGCTTCATCAATATTTTTTAATTTAATTTTACCCGCTTCATATAATTTAATCTCTTTAAAACTTTGTTTAATAGATTCTAATATTGTACATGGTCTTTTTGCTATTCTTTTTGCTATAGTATTCATAGAATCATCTCCTTTATTTTTAGTATCATCAGTACCAGTATTTGCATCTTTACACATATTATACCACCTTTCTACTAAAATTTCAATAGTAAAGTTAAATGTACTTAATTTGTAATAATATAATATGTACAAGAATAGTATAATATTCAGTTATCGAGTTGAACGTAAAATTTGCATGATTTTTTGCTACACTATATGTTTTGCTCTATGTCGAAAATTATTTTGTACTAATCAATTTTTCAAATTCATCAATCAATTCCCCAAAGAAATCTAGTGCCTTTTGCACTGGTTCTGGTGTTGACATATCCACCCCTGCTTTTTTAAGTAGCTCTATAGGGTAGTCAGAACCTCCACTTTTTAAAAATTCTAAATAGTTGTCGAGTGCATTTTTGTCCCCGTTTGATATTTTTTCTGCTAATGCAATAGCTGCCGAAAAGCCTGTTGCGTATTTGTATACATAGAAATTCATATAAAAATGTGGTATCCTCGCCCATTCTATTTTTATTAAATCATCGCTTACTACATTTTCTCCATAATATAATTTATGCAGGTCATAATATATTTCGCATATTTTATCCGCCGATAAAGCCTCTCCTTTTTCTATCTCTTCGTATATTATTTTTTCAAATTCTGCAAATTTTGTTTGCCTGTATAATGTAAGTCTAAAATTATCCATAAAATAATTTATTAGATAAAGTTTTTCATCAATATTCATGGTATTTTTTAATAGATGCTTCACAAGTAACACTTCATTTACTGTTGATGCTACTTCTGCTACAAATATTGTATAACCGCTATATATAAAAGGTTGATTTATTGTTGAAAAATACGTATGCATTGAATGCCCCATCTCATGAGCTAGAGTAAACAAGCTTTGTAGATTATTTTGATAATTTAATAATATATATGGGTTTGTATCATAACTTCCGCAACTATATGCACCGCTACGTTTTCCTTCATTTTCGTAGACATCTATCCATCTATTTTCTAATCCTTCCGACATAGCATTATAATAATCTTCTCCATATATTTTAAATACGTCTTTTATAGTATCTACAGCTTCTTCATACGAAATTTTTTTATCTACATCTTTTAGCATAGATACATATATATCATACATATGAAACTCATCCAGATTTAAAACTCTTTTCTTCATATCGCAGTATTTTTGAAGCTTATCTAAATTACTATGAACTGTTTTTATTAAATTATCATAAACAGAAATATCTATATTATCTGAAAATAGAGCTCTTTTTATAGTAGATTCATACTTTTTTGTTTTAGTAACAAATACGTCTGATTTTATATTTGCATTTAATGTAGAGCCAAATGTATTTTTGTAAACAGTGAATGTTTTATAGAACTTCTCAAATACATCTTTTCTTATATTTCTATCACCACTCTGCATATATTTTATAAAGTTTTCCTGGGTTATTGTAACTCCGTTATTATCCTCATCAATAAACTCTGGGAATTTTATATCGGCATCATTCAACATGCCATATATGTTCCTTGCCCCTGATAATACATCGCCAGTCATAGCTATTAGCTTTTCTTCACTATCATTCAAGATATGTGGTTTAAACCTAAGTAACTCCTCAATATAATATTCATATAATTTTAGTTTTTCATTTTCCTTTATATATTTCTTAAGCTTTTCATCTGTAAGGTTTACTAATTCGGTTTTAATGAAAGCCGATTCACTAGAAGCCTTAGTAACTAGACTTCTTACTCTATCAGACAATTCCTGATAGATAGCTACATTTAGGTTTTCATCTTTCCTTCTTACTGCATAAGTATAGAGTTTCTCTAAAATTCGACTTATACCAGTATCTAACTCAAGTCCATCATAAAGATTTTCCGCACTATTTATCAGAACCCCTTTATATTTCACTAACTCCCCAATCTTTGCATCCACTTCACTAAAATCCTTCTCCCACAACTCATTACTAGCATATATATCCTCAAGTCTCCACTTATACTTTTCCTCAATCTCTTCCCTCTTCCTTGGTTGTATTGCCATTATAAATATCCCCCTTTAAATTTTATATAACATCATATACTATAAAACATTCTAACCAAAACTATCTTGTACTAATCAATTTTTCAAATTCATTAATCAATTCCCCAAAGAAATCTAGTGCCTTTTGCACTGGTTCTGGTGTTGACATATCCACTCCTGCTTTTTTAAGTAGCTCTATAGGGTAGTCTGAGCCGCCAGTCTTTAAAAATTCTAGGTAGTTACTAAGTGCATTTTTGTCTCCACTTGATATTTTTTCAGCCAATGCGATAGCTGCTGAGAAGCCTGTTGCGTATTTATATACGTAGAAACTTCTATAAAAATGTGGTATCCTTGCCCATTCTATTTTAATCAAATCATCACTTACTACATTTTCTCCATAGTATAGCTTATGCAAATTATAGTATATTTCGCATATCTTATCGGCCGATAGTGCTTCGCCTTTTTCTATTTTCTCATATGTTATTTTTTCGAACTCAGCAAATTTTGTTTGTCTGTATACAGTAGTTCTGAATTTTTCCATAAAATAATCTACTAAATAAAGCTTTTCATCGACATTTGTAGTGTTTTTTAGTAAATGCTTCATAAGTAATACTTCATTTACTGTAGAAGCTACCTCTGCCACGAATATAGTATAGCTGGCATAAATATACGGTTGATTATTCTTAGAATAATAACTATGCATTGCATGACCCATCTCGTGTGCTAAAGTAAATAAGCTTTGTAAATCATTTTGATGATTAAGTAATATATATGGATGCGGGGCTTCATAACAACTACACATATATCCTCCTCCACGTTTACCCTCACTATCATAAACATCTACCCATCCACTTTCTAACCCATTTGACATAGCCTTATAATAATCTTCACCAAATATTTTAAATACATCTTTTATAGTCTCTACTGCTTCTTCATATGATATTTTCTTATCTACATCATTTAACATAGAAACATACGCGTCATACATGTGAAATTCATCTAGTTTCAAAACTTGTTTTTTTACATCACAATACTTTTGAAGCTTATCTAGGTTATTATGAACTGCTTCTATTAAGTTATTATAAACTGAAATATCCACATTGTCAGGAAATAGGGCACTTTTTATAGTGGATTCATATTTTTTAGTTTTAGTAATAAATATATCTGATTTTATACTTGTATTCAAAGTTGATGCAAAAGTATTTTTATATGACATAAATGTTTCATAAAACTTTTCAAATACATCCTTTCTTATACTTCTATCACTACTTCGTAAATACCTTATAACGTTTTCTTGTGTTATTACAACTTCATTATTGTCCTCACCAATAAACTTCGGAAACTTTATATCTGCATTGTTCAACATACCATAAATATTTCCTGCTCCTGCCAATACATCACCAGCCATTGCCACTATTTTTTCTTCACTTTCACTTAGAATATGGGGTTTAAACCTAAGTAATTTTTCTATAAGGTATTCATATAGTTTTAACCTTTCCTCTTTTTCTATATATTCAGTTAACTTCTCACTAGTTAGTTTTACTAACTCAGTTTTCATGAAAGCTGACTCGCTAGAGAATTTTGTAACTAAACTTTGGATTCTATCAGTCATTTCTTGATAAGCAGCTACATTAAGATTTTCATCTTTTCTCATTTTTGCATAAATAGAAAGCTTCTCCAGAACCCTACTTATAGCAGCATCTAACTCCAACCCATTATAAAGATTTTCCGCACTATCCGTCAAAACCCCTTTATATTTCACTAATTCCCCAATCTTTGCATCTACCTCACTAAAATCCTTCTCCCACAAATCATTACTAGCATATATATCCTCAAGTCTCCACTTATATTTCTCCTCAATCTCTTCTCTTTTTCTTGGTTGTATCGCCATTATAAACATCCCCCTTTTTTTAGTTTTATTATAATTCTAAATCTTTTTCTTCATTAATTCCAATATACAAATTGGCACTAGAATTAACCCTTTTAAAAACATTAGCCTTTATTTCTTCTGCTTTAAAGTTATATCCTAATTGGCTTAATTCATTGTATACTCCAATCATTGCAATCCCTCCATCAATTTATATTGTCTGCTTTACAATCCCAAGCCTGTGTTCCCCTGTATATTCACACCTTCTATTCCTTTTACATTACATAATTCTGCAATCTTTTGTCTCTCTCCATTTGCTAGTTTTCCCTTTCTATAGTCATCTATCATCTTCGGAGTATAAATCGGTGCCTCTAAATAAAAATCTACTTTTTCATATGAATCACAAAGTACATCTAAAGGTATTCTTATTTTTGCAAAATCGTATATGCCGCTCCCAGTATATGGTATTATATCAAATATATTGGTCATATAATTTCTTACATTCGTATTGTTATATACATCAAGCAAACTATATGCATTAAATTTAGGTTCTGCTAAATAAATTGTTTTATTATCTTCATTCCACATAATACTCATATAATCTTCAAAGCTTTTTAACATATGTATTATATTTTTATCAATATTACATTCTAATGTTTCATAACCATATAATCGTTGCATGTTATTCTCAATCATATCTATTAGCACCTTTGGATCAGTCAAATCTAAAATTTTAGGTGCATTTTTATTCCTTGGTGCTCTTTCTGTTTTCTTCACTATAATCCCTCCGTCAGTTTATCTTATATTCCAATATTACAAATACATCATTGGTTCTGGCTCTCTTATATTATTTAATTTATTATACATTTTGGTTAATACTTTACCATACGACAACTCACTATGTTTTTTATCTATATCTAGCCATATTTTTGTTTTAGCATCAACTTCAAAAAAATTTACATACTTATCAAGTTCACTGAGTAATTCTTTATTAATTCCGATTGAAATCCAATCACAATAAAAGCTACCAGGTATACAACTGAACATTTTATTAATGTTATTCATGTATTCTTTCAGTTGTGGGTTATCACTTTGAGAACATAAAGCAGTTCCTATTCCTAAATCTTGTGCCCAAACTTTAACATTTTTTTTATCTAAAATATTCTCATATATTCCTATAGATTTAAAACCATCTCCATACTTTTCATCCTCTGGTTTTAAGTCTTCACCCTCAGCGAAATGATACCATAACTTCTCTATCCATCCTGCCTGAATATTTGTTAAAACATTCCTATCCGTCAAATCCAATGGTTCCTTCTCTTCTGTTTTCCTCACAATAATCCCTCCGTAAAATTATTCCCTACCCCCATACAACATCACATAGGATGAGAATATTCTCATCCTATAGCTTTATCCTATTCTACACTTTTCCCAAACAAATGTCAACTAATTTTTTAAAAATTCCCCTCTCTACAAAGTAGATAGGGGCTAGGGATAAGCTACATTACTTAATCACAAACGTCAATTCACCTTTTGCAGCTAACTCGCCATCTACAGTAGCAACTGCGTGACCTATCCCCACTGGTCCTTTTATCTTTACCATTTCTATTTCTAATTTTAGTACATCCCCCGGCATAACCATTTTTTTGAATTTCACTTTATCTATCCCACCAAAATAAGCAGTTTTTCCTTTGAATTCTTGCTTGTTTAGTATGTATATTGCACCTACCTGTGCAAGTGCTTCTATAATCAGCACTCCAGGCATTACTGGATTTTCTGGAAAATGTCCTGCAAAAAAATATTCATTCATAGTCACATTTTTATACCCAGTAGCCTTATTATTTCCCTCATCTATTTCCGCTTTATCCACAAGTAAAAATGGATATCTGTGAGGAATTATGTTCATTATATCTCGTGTATCTAACATGTATTCCCCTCCTTTAATTTATGTGAGTTATTTCATCACAAATAGTGGTTGTCCGTATTCTACCATTTGTGCATCTTTCACGAGAACCTCTACAATCTCTCCAGATACTTCTGATTCTATTTCATTCATCAGCTTCATTGCCTCTACTATACATAAAACATCACCTTTTTTAACTTTGTCGCCTACTTTTACAAACGGCTCTGCCTTTGGATTAGAAGAGGCATAAAATGTACCTACTATAGGTGATTTCACAATATTTCCTTGTTGTTCTACTTTTTTCTCTGTGTTTACTGTATTTTCTGTATTAATCGTATTTACAGCAATTTGTGGTACCATCTGCTGTCTAGCAGGTTCAGCATAAACAACCTCTGTTCTTTCCTTCTTTATTACCAGATTTATATTCTCTGTTTCATACCTAAACTCAGTTAATCCCGATGCATTTATTTTATCTATCAATTCTTCAATCTCACGTATATCCATCATTTTCGCCTCCTTGTATCAAATGATCTAAATTTTTTTAATTATCACAGTTGCGTTATGTCCTCCAAACCCCAACGAGTTTGACATCGCATAATTTACAGTCTGCTCCCTGCCTGTATTTGGTACATAATCTAGATCACATTCGTCGTCTTTTTCCTTATAGTTCACGGTAGCTGGCACAAATCCATCGGCTACTGCTTTGGTACAAATAACAGCTTCAACCCCACCTGCTGCACCAAGCAAATGTCCTATCATTGATTTTGTTGAACTAACCGCTAGTTTATAAGCATGTTCACCAAAAACAGTCTTTATTGCTTTTGTTTCATTTTCGTCATTAGCTTGTGTGCTCGTTCCATGTGCATTTATGTAGTCTATGCTCTCTTTGTTTATTCCTGCATCATTTATAGCCATTTCTATAGCTCTAGCAGCTCCCTCACCATCTGGAGATGGAGCTGTCATATGGTATGCATCACATGTTGAACCATATCCAACTAGTTCTCCATATATTTTTGCTCCTCTGTTTGTTGCGTGTTCTAAGCTTTCAAGTAGTAAGACTCCTGCACCTTCACCCATTACAAATCCATCACGCTCTTTATCAAATGGTATAGACGCTCTGTTTTTATCTTCACTAAAGCTTAGCGCTTTAAGTGCTTCAAATCCTGCTATACCTAGTGTTGTAACAGCAGATTCAGTACCACCTGCAAGCATTAAGTCAGCCCCGCCCGATTTTATAAGTCTGTATGACTCTCCTATGCTATGAGTTCCTGTTGCACAGGCTGTTACTATAGAAAGACATGGACCCTTTGCCCCAACAGATATAGCAACATTGCCCGCTGCCATATTTCCTATGGTCATAGGTATAAAGAACGGTGATACTCTCCTATTTCCTTTTTCAAATAATACCTTGCTTTCCTGTTCCCACGTAGCCATTCCGCCAATACCTGATCCTATATATACTCCAAATCTGTGTATATTAATATTTGATAGGTCGATATTCGCATCTGCAAGTGCTTGCTTTGCAGCAGCTATAGCATATTGTGAAAATAAGTCTAACCTTTTAGCTTCTTTTTTCTCCATATATTTTTCAGCTTCAAAATCTTTTACCTCTGCTGCTAGCTTCGTTTTATAGTTTGTAGTATCAAATTTTGTGATAAAATCTATTGCACATTTGTTTTGTTTAATATTTTCCCAAAAAGTATCTACATCATTTCCAAGCGGGGTAATAGCCCCAAGTCCTGTAATTACTACCCTATTCATATAATCTAACCTCCGTTTTTCAAAGTACAAAGTTCAAAGTACAAAGTTCAAATACTTATACTTTTATTCTCTATACTTTTTTATTTGTTATTTGTACTTTGCCCTACATCACCATTCCGCCGTCTATGTTAATTACTTGCCCTGTTATGTAGCTTGCTTCATCAGATGCTAGGAATGCTACTAAATTGGCTACGTCTTCTGCTTCGCCAAACTTATTGAGCGGTATTTTCTTTAATATTTCCTCTTTTACTTCATCCTTTAGTACATCCGTCATCTTTGTTCTTATAAATCCAGGTGCTACTGCATTCGCAGTTATTCCACGTGACGCAAGCTCTTTTGCTACTGATTTTGTAAATCCTATTATCCCTGCCTTGCTTGCTGCATAGTTTGATTGCCCTGCATTTCCTACTACTCCTATTACAGATGATATATTTATTATCCTACCACTTTTTTGCTTTAGCATATGTTTTGTAACTGACTTTGTACAGTTAAATGTACCTTTCAAGTTTGTGTTTATTACATCGTCAAACTGTTCTTCGCTCATTTTTAGTAATAATGTGTCTTTCGTTATACCTGCATTATTTACAAGTATGTCTACTCTACCAAATTTACTAATAGCTTCTTCAATAAGCTTTTCTGCATCAGCCATTTTACTGATATCCCCTTTTACAACCAAAGCTTTAGAGCCTATTTTCTCTATATTACTAGCAAGTGCAAGTGCTTCCTCATCATTACTACGATAATGTACAACTATATTTGCTCCTTTTAAAGCTAGCTTCATTGCAATGTCCTTACCTATACCACTGCTTGCACCTGTTACTACAGCTATTTTGTCTTGTAACATTTTTTCATCTCTCCTTTGTAATTATTAATTTTTTATTCCAATTAAAGCTATGGTTCTAATGCATCTACTATGTTATCTTTAACATACCTTTCAAGTGCATTATTTGTATCTATATTACCTGTTATACCATTTAACTCAGCATTTAATTCTCTCATAATATCCCTATTTAATGTTCCATTCATCCTAGTACAACACAAATCTTCTTTTTTTGTTCCATCCGTTAAATATTCAATTCTATTTATATCAAATGTTGTTTGATATTTGCCCGTATTCTTGTCAGTGGCATATCCACTTTTTATCCCACTTTGTTTCTCAATAATACTTCCGTCATCACCTTGGGTAAAGTAACTGCATAAAGTTTCATTCTCCACTAGTTTATTTGATTTTTTATACTCTTCATTTTTTACTACTAGGTTTCCTTTTTCATCTACTTGTATACTCATAAAATAATCTTTATCATATATAAAACTACTGCTACTTCCAACAATACTATTATCAGTAATATAGTTTTCAATATTTTCCCTTGCACTTTCACAATTACCTCTATACTGACATATAATTTCATCATAATTCGTTAGAGAGATTAATGTATTAACTATTTTGTCTGGTATATTAGTAAATTCCAGCTTGCATCCAAGTGTTGCTAATATTTTTCTAATTTCAGAATTTATCAAATGATTTTCTCCTAAATCTTCATTAGTAATTGACTTTTTAACTGCCATATTATCCATAATTAAAATTGCTACAATCACTCCTAAATTTTTAAATTCATCTGTCAATTTATTTTGTCTACTATCGTTCATTTTTTTGCCTCCTTTATGTTAGTATAATTTTAGCTTTGTTCCTCGCAACGACAGGTACGGTAGTTATTTCATTTTAGAATATGTATCTCTTGCAATTATTGACGCAAGTGTAATTTTCAATATATCACTTGGTAAAAATAATATGCACCCACTTATTAAAACACTTATAAACGAAATATTCCCGTGGTTTATAAGATTTAGTACACTATATAAATAAATTATTCCTATAGTATAGCATACCATCAAAGCTAATAGTGAAGAAATAAAATATTTCATAAAATTATTCTCATTTACAAATATTTTTTCTTTCACTAATCCTACTACTAAAGTTGCAAGTGCAAAACCTATCGTATATCCAAAGGATGGACTAAGTATGTACTGTATCCCCCCACCATTTGCAAAAACTGGTATACCTACAATCCCTGATATAATATAAATTATCTGTGAAATAAATCCTAACTTTGCCCCTAATAATAAACCTGATAGGATAACAAAGAAAATCTGCATAGTAAATGGTACTGGTTGAATAGGAATCACAATATGTGCTCCAATAGCTGTTAATGCAGTAAAACTTAGAACCAAACTTGTCTTTTGGACTATAGTATTTTTAAACCATACATTACTAATACTATTTATTTTATCCATCCTACATCTTTCCTTTCATTATTTAATAAGCTACTTGGTCGCCTGTAACCCTCACCCTATCCCTCTCCCTTATTAGGGAGAGGGGAACCTTATATAAGTTTTTACAAATCTTTTATGTTTCGTTGTTTCTAGGTTAAAAGAGGGATTGCTTCGTTCCTCGCAATGACAGTATAGTCTTTTCAAGTGACTCCGCATCTTCTACATTAAGTATAGTCTTTGTCTTGTCTATCTTCTTCACAAACCCTGATAGGGTTTTGCCTGGTCCTATTTCTATAAATGTATCTACTCCGTCATTTATCATTTTTGTTATAGTATCCTCCCATAGTACTGGGCTTGTCACTTGTTTTGTAAGGATATCTCGTATATCGTTTGCATCATTTATGTAATCAGCTGTCACGTTTGTTATAACTGGTATCCTCATATCATCTATAACTACATTTTTTAGCTCTTGGTTTAGCTTAGTAGCTGCACCCTCTAGCATCTTTGTATGAAAAGCACTACTTACTGCGAGCTTTATAGCCATTTTTGCTCCTGCTAGCTTCATAGCTTCACAAGCCTTGCTGACAATAGCACTTTCACCTGCAATAACAATTTGCCCGGGGCAGTTATAGTTTGCTGGTGCTACAAATCCTTCGCTTTCAAGGCTTTTGCATATACCTTCTATCTTTTGTTTGTCAAGTCCTATTATCGCTGCCATACTTCCCACACCACTCGGTAGGGCTTCTTCCATGTACTGCCCTCTTTTTCGTACTAACCTTACTGCATCAGCAAATTCTAGGACTCCACTACATACAAGGGCTCCATACTCACCTAGGCTGAGTCCTGCGACCACATCAGGTTTTATATCGTTTGCCTCTAATACTTTAAGTGCTGCGATACTGGTTGTAAGTACAGCAGGTTGTGTATTTCTGGTTATGTCAAGCTCTTCTTTAGAACCTTCAAAGCATAGCTCTTTCACATCTATATCTAAAACCTCATTTGCAGTATCAAAAACAGCTTTGGCTTCGTCATAATTTTCATATAACTCTTTACCCATGCCAACATATTGTGCACCTTGTCCTGAAAATAAAAATGCAGTTTTTCCCATCATTTTCACCTCTGTTTAATGTTTTTTATTCACCTAGTAATTCATAAGCCTGTTTAAACATTTCCTCTATCATCTCTTTCGCAGTTTGTTCTTTACAAACCATTCCTGCTATTTGTCCTGCCATGACTGATCCGTTTATAACATCACCCTCTCGTGCTGCAAGCCTTAGTGCACCCATGCCTATTTTTTCTATTTCACATGCCGCAGATTTATCATCCATTTCTGATTCTAGCTTCAATATTTTTCTTGTAAGTGGATTTCTAAGTACTCTAACAGGGTGTCCTGTACATCTACCAGTTTCAACTGTATCAATGTCTGATGCCTTTAATACCTTTTCTTTGTATTTTTCATGTACTGTACATTCCCTAGCTACTAAAAATTTAGTACCTAGTTGAACAGCATCTGCACCTAACATCCTTGCCGCTGCTATTCCACGACCGTCAGCTATCCCTCCTGCTGCTATTACAGGTATATTTACTGCATCAACAACTTGAGGTGTTAGTACCATTGTTGTAAGTTTGCCAATATGTCCCCCTGATTCAAGTCCCTCAGCTATTACAGCGTCAGCTCCTATTCTTTCCATGCCTATAGCTAATGCTACAGATGGCACTACTGGGATTACTTTTATTCCTGCTGCTTTCCACATCTCCATATACTTACTTGGGTTTCCTGCACCTGTTGTCACAAATGCAACCTTCTCATCACAAGCAAGCTTCGCTATATCATCAGCAAATGGACTTAGAAGCATTATATTTAATCCAAATGGTTTATTTGTAAGTTCCTTTGTTTTTCTAATCTCTTCTTTTACAATATCAGCGGGTGCATTCCCCCCAGCTATAATACCTAATCCACCTGCATTTGAAACCGCTGCTGCAAGTGAGCTATCTGCTATCCATGCCATTGCACCTTGCATTATTGGATACTCTACTCCAAACATTTCTTTTATTTTTGATTTTTTCATTTTTATCCTCCTTCTAACTAATCTTAAAAAATAAAAAGTCAAATACACCTATGTACTTGACTTTTTACAATAAAAATTTTAGTTATCCATTTTTGATTCGATATATCTTATAGCATCACCAACAGTTTTTATCTTATCTGTGTCGTTTTCTGCTACATCAATACCGTATTCTTCTTCAATAGCCATAACAATTTGAAAAATATCTAATGAATCTGCACCTAAATCTCCTGTAAAGCTTGACTCCATAGTTATTTCTTCTTCATTTACCCCTAGTTGTTCAACTACTATTTCCTTAATTTTGTCAAATATCATTTATAAAGCCCCCTTGAATAATATATTATAATTTTTTATATGTACATATTATACTTTATATTTATTTTTGTAAATTGTCAACTATTTTTTCATATTTTTTGTAAAAAATCATATTAAATTTTATAATTCTAACAATATCCCTCCCCAAGTTAGTCCTCCACCGAATCCTATCAGCATTATTTTTTGCCCTGATTTCAACATATCATTCTGGTACATCTCATCTAACGCTATAGGTATACTTGCTGCTGATGTATTTCCATACCTATCTAAATTCATAAAGAACTTTTTTATATTTATATTTAATTTATTAGCAACGTATTCTATTATTCTATAATTTGCTTGATGTAATACTATATGATCTATATCATCTATATTTAGAATCGCTTTTCTGAGTAACTCAGTTATAGTTTCTATTATTACATTACATGCAAACTTAAAAACCTCTTGCCCATTCATAGTTATTGTGCCTCTACTTATCATTTTATCATTTTCATATATATCTATTAACGATGTGCCTAAAACTTTCAGAACATCTGCCTTTGTTCCATCTGACTTTGTATACGACTCTGATATTTTTTCTTCAGTTGTAGCCGAAATTATAAGTGCACCAGCACCATCTCCAAACAGTATACTTATTCCTCTATCTTTCCAATCAATAACCTTTGACATTATTTCTGCACCGATTATAAGTACGTTTCTAAACTTACCTGATTTTATGTACTGTAACGCAACATCCATAGCATATACAAATCCTGTACATGCCGCTGCTAGGTCAAAGCAGGTAGCATTTATAGCCCCTATCTCCTTTTGCACTAGGCATCCTGTTGATGGAAAAAAATAATCTGGTGTCGATGTTGCAACTATTATTAAATCTATATCAGAAGCTTCGAGCTTAGACATATCTAAAGCCTTTCTTGCTGCTTCAGTAGCTAATTCTGCTGTTGTTTCATCCTTCGATACCCTTCGTTCCTTTATGCCAGTTCTTTTGACTATCCATTCATCCGTTGTGTCAATAATCTTAGAAAGATCGTCATTTGTAACTATATTGGGCGGTAATGAACTTCCATATCCTAATACTTTAATATTTTTCATCTAAACATTCTCCTCACAATTTATTTATGCCCTCCAGTTTTTCGTTAGCAGTTGGCAATTTTACCTAAGCGACGCCCATCTTAATTTCTTTTCCTTTAAATCCAGCTCCTATGCATACTACATTCTTATACCCATGTGCTTGCACGCCTTCTTTGTATTTTTGTCCTTTTATTTGGTTTAGTGCAATATTTGTTAGCGTTTCAAGTGTTTTTGTTCCTTTAGTGCTTTCCCATTTGAATTCGAATATGTATGCTGTTTTTTCTTTGTCCTTTGGCAATATTACTATATCTGGTCTTCCTAACCCATATTCTTTGTTGCTTTCTACTGTGTAGCCTGTTCCTATTAGCATGAGTAGTCCTAGCATAAATCCGTGGTGGAAATTTTCGTATCTTATGTCTTGCTCTACTTCTGGTAATTCTTCTATGTTTTTTGCTCCTACATCGTTATAGCTTACTTGTTTTAGATATAGCTCTTTTAATAACCTTTCAAATTTTTCTATATCGCATTTTAAGAGACTTGTTATTATTCCTTCTATGTCTGCTGATATATTTGTATCTTCTTTGAAGAAGTTTAGTATCATGTCTTCATATATTGTTTTTACTTCTATATTTGGTATGGCTATTTTGTATTCAAATCTGTTGTTTTCTTTTTCTCTACCATATGCTTTTAGGTATCCTGCATGTAGTAGAAAGCTCCATGCTACATTTGGGTTATCTTTTATGCTTTGGTATACCACATTTTCTTCGAGTACCTTTTTTACTTCTTCTCCTTTTATTAGTTTTTCTACTACCTGCTTTCCTTCTAATTTGTCTAGTTGCATTACTTCTTTTATTATTCTATTGTCGCTTGTGTTTATCCAATAGGGCTTGAGCCCATTTTTAGGATTATACATATATTTTATTATACTCCATGGGTTATATATTACTGTGTCTAGACCAAATATATATCCATTGTACCATTTTTTTATGTCTTCTAGGTTACTTGATACACCTAAATATTCTGCCATTTTTTCAACTTCATCTTCTGTGAACCCAAAGCTTGTTGTGAAATCCTCTGATAATACTGTGCATACTAAGGGATTATTAAAGTCACTAAATATGCTTTCTTGGGCTATCTTCATTATTCCTGTTAGTATCCCTTGCTTTAGTGCTTTGTTATCTTTGAATC
>MGOW01000058.1:22328-31842 GCA_001797255.1 Clostridiales bacterium GWE2_32_10 | reverse complement strand
TCATAAATTCCATTATATTTTTAAAGTATCCATTTATATAGCCTGCTTGTATTGGTGTGTCATATTCATCTATTATTACCATGCAATCTGTTTTGAAATATGATTTTAGATATTCTGTTAGGTTCATTATCACATCTGTGTATTCTTGAATGTCTGCTTTTAATGCAATCACTTTTATATATATTTCCTTTTCTTCTTCACTTAATATATCTCCATCTAGTAAATATTTATGTCTCTTATATTCGTTTGATATTATTTTTTTTAGGTTATATAACGTTTCTTCCCAATTATCTTGTTTAGCATTTTTTAATGTCAGGTATATTACTGGATATTTTCCTTGCTCTTTTATATATTTTTCCCCATGCTTAAATATTTCTAAGTCTAAAAATAAATAACTAACATCATCTTCTTCTAATTCATATTTTCTACATTTAGGATTTTCAAAAAAGTATTTTAGCATACTCATATTTAAGGTTTTCCCAAATCTTCTTGGTCTTGTTATTAATGTTATTTGATTGGGTATATCTATTAACTCTTTGGCTAGCAATGTTTTATCGACATAATATCCATTATTATCAATAAGCCTTTTAAAGTTATCTATTCCTTGTAATACCTGCTTTTTCTGCATTTATACCACTCTCCTTATCACAACTAACTCAAAATGCTAACACACCCTATAATACCTATCTATCTTAATTTAGTTCCTCATATATCGTGTCGTTTTTGCCGATGCTTATTACTATCATTTTTTTGAGTGGTCGCACTCCATCTTCCTGTATCTTAGCATCCTTTATATATTTTTCTAGCTGCTCTTTTGCTTCTTTTTTCTTGCTTGTCAATGCTTTTTCTGTATAGTCTTCCTGCTTTATGTGCTTGAATTCTAGTAGGTATCTATAGTTTACTTCTTCTTTGTAGGTTACTCCTTCTTTTAGATATAGGTCTGTATATCCTGCTCTTACTTCCTTTTCGCTTTCTAGGATATATACTCCATCTAGAAATAACAATGTTATGAAAATTGATTTGCTTGTCATTTCATTATACCATATTAGATCTCTGTTTGATAACTCACTTCTTACTCTTGCGTATATTTCCATTATTTCTTTTACATCTGCATTTCTTCTCATTTTGTTCATAGCTAGTGCTACTTCTTGCATTTTTGCTATGTTTGCTATTTTATATGAGTTTAGTAGATACTCCCAGTACATCGTTTTCACAGAATAGTTCGGAATTCCTAGGTAGATTTTTCTTCCTTCTGTTTTTTTGATGGTTACTAAGCCTAAATAGTACAATAGGCTATAGAAGTTATCTGTGTTATTTACTTCGTACATCGTGTCTATCCCAAATCTCTTTTTTAGCTCTATTGGTCCTATTAGTTTGTTTTCTTCTACTATTTCTCTTAATTCATCCTTACTTTCAAAGCTTTGGGCTAGTGTCCTTAGCTTTCCGTAGTCTGTTTTTATGTTATCGTCTAGCATATCATCTGGATAATCTTCGTTTTGCTTTATTTTGTTTACTATGTACATTGTCATTCCGGTGTTATATACTGTTTCTTTTGTTTTTGAGTTGAATTTATATCCGTTATATAGCTCTTTCATCATTTCTAATAGTTCTTTTTTGTCTACATATTTCTCGAATTCGTAGTAGTCTATCATTTTTTCTAGTTCTTCTTGCCTTACTCCCATCATGTCATTTAGCTTATATTCGTTTGTTAGGTTTTCGAATATATTTGCTCCGCTTGTTAGGTCGTCTAGTAATATTGGACTTACTCCTGTTATAAATACTCTTGGTATACTTCCTTCAGCTGTTCCTTCTTTTATTTCTTTGTAGAAGGTTTTTACATATCCATCTGTTTGTACTAGTGTTTTATACATTTCTTTGTCTTTTATCATTAGTCCATTGGTGAAGTTGTCATATTCATCTATTAAAAGAATCATTTTTTTATTATTTTCTTTTAATAGGTTATTTAATTTATTTAGCGTTTCTATTGCATTTTTACCTTTTATCTCGTTTTCATTGCAGTTCATAATGCTTTTATATTTTCTCAGCATTGTTAATGTAGTGTTATTGACTATATTATCAAAGCTTTTTATCAACTCTTCCTTGCCTTGGTCACTTACTATTCCCGCAAAGCTAATCCTTAATGTTAGATATTTATTCGCTTCTTTTGTTTTGTTTTTTCCTATATAAAACTCTCCAAAGTATTCATCAAATCTTTGTTCTTCGTATACATCATAATACGTCTCTAGCATGCTTAGAAACAAGCTTTTCCCAAACCTCCTAGGTCTTATGAAAAATTGAAAGCTTGGCATAGATTCTAATATCTCTATATGCTTTGTTTTATCTATATAATACATATTATCTTCCATCACTCTTTTAAAATTACTCTCTCCATATGGCACCCTTTTTTTCAACCAAATCACCTCTTATTTTAGACTTACCTATTAATCCTTTTAATTTAAATCATATTTATTTATAAAAAATTTATTTATCCTATTTAAAAATTCAATTATAATCTTAAACTCATCTATTGACAGTTCTTTTATGACTGCTGCTATCATTTCTTTATGAAAATTCTCATGTGCCTTATATGCAAGTTCACCTTTGTCAGTAAAACATATCTTTATTGCACGTTTATCTTTATCTGATTTTACTTTTTCTATATACCCTTTTTTAAGCAACTTACTTATGGCTATAGACAATGTTCCGATAGTAATATTTAGCTTTTTTGCTATATCACTCATTATTTGTTGTTTGTCAATCCCTATTATTTCTAAGGTATGTATTTCATTCATAGACAAATCTTTTGTTTCGTCTTTTTTATTTAAAACCTTCTCTTCTATCCTTAAAATATCTTTAAAATTCTTAACAAGCAACTCATTTAGTGTACCTAACTCCTCATTCATACTATAACCCCATTATACTATATCCACAGTCTAGGTGTATTATCTCACCTGTCACTCCACTAGATAAGTCACTAAATAAATATGTAGCTGTGTTTCCTACATCTTCTATCGTTACATTTCGTCTAAGAGGTGCTTTTTCTTTCACAGCCTCTAATATTGTATTAAAATCGCCTATTCCTTTTGCAGCAAGTGTCTTTATCGGTCCTGCTGAGATTGCATTTACTTTTATATGCTCTCCGCCAAGATCATTTGCTAGATATCTCACACTACAGTCAAGTGCAGCTTTAGCTACACCCATTACATTATAGTTTTTTATAACCTTTTCTCCTCCAAGATATGTAAGAGTTATTATACTTCCACCTTCAGTCATAAGCTCCCTTGCATATCTAGATACCCCCACAAGAGAATATGCACTTACATTTAATGCATGCAAAAAGCCTTCCCTAGATGTTTTTATAAATTCATCTCGCAAGTCTTCTGTAAATGCATGTGCTATTCCATGTGAAACTCCATGAATAACACCATATTTTTGTTTTATTTTATCAAATGCTCTTTCTATACTTTCGTCTACTGACACATCACATTCTATAACCTCAAAATCTCCAAGTTCACAAACAAGCTTTTTAGTATTTTCTATAGATTTTGCAGCCTCACACGTAAATATAAGTTTTGCCCCTTCTTTTGCGGCTTTCTCAGCAATACCCCATGAAATACTCCACTTATTCCTTACTCCCATTATTACTATATTCTTATTTTCTAATAATCCACTCATAAATTAAATTACCCCCAAAATTATGTTTGATAATCAAACCACTTTTTGCCTTAACTTATTATACCATCAATTTTTATTTTTGCAAGTAAAATTTTCAAAAAAATTTATGGACTTTATATGCCATTTCAATCTATCTCCTCATATTCCACATATTTTTTCCCTAATACTACAACTATATATTTTTTAAGCTCCTTTTCACTATCATTTTGCACATTATACTCCTGCATGTATCTATATAGCTGTTTTCTTGCTTCTTCCTTCTTTTTGTTTATAATATTTATATTGTTCGCTATCACTCTTTCTTTTTCATCCGTACCCTCTAGCTCGTTATTCTCTGCTTTAAGCTCGCCTTCTTTTATGTGCTTGAATTCTATCATGTACCTATATGTTACTGCTTCTTTGTATAGTACTCCTTCTTTTATATATAAATCTGTGTAGCCCCCATTTGTTTCTTTTTCACTTTCTATCAAATATATCCCATCTGTGTACACTAGTGTTATAAATATGCTTTTGCAGCTTGTTTCGTTGAAGTGTGTTAGATCTCTGTTTGATAGTCTTTCTATTACTCTTTCATATATTTCCATTATATGTTCTACTCTTCCTTCTTCTCTCATCTTTCTCATCGCTGCTTTTAGTTCATCATACCTTGCACTTGCTTCTACTCCGTACGCCTTCTCCATATACTCCCAGTATAATGCTTTTACTGCGTAGTTTGGCACTCCTAGTATTACCGCATTTGCTTCTTTTCTTTTTATTGTTAGCATACCTAGATAGTATAGTAGCGACCTTATATTTGTGTATTTTTCTTCTTTTTTGTATAAGCTTTCTAGATTAAATCTTTCTTTTATTTCTATAGGTCCTACCTCTCCGCCTTCTATTAGATCTAGCATTTCCTCTTTTGTTATGAAATTTTCTGCTATATTTCGTAATCTAGTGTAATCTGTTTTTACGTTTTCGTCTATCAGCTTGTCAGGGTATTCTTTTTCTTGTATTATATTATTCAATATATATAATACCATATCTGTATTGTATACTGTTTCACTTACCTTTTTATTAAATTTATACCCATTACAATAATTCTTTAATATTTTTAATAACTCCTCTTTATTTACTATTTCCCCTATTTTATAATAATCTACTATTTCTTTTATTTCTTCATCATTAAACCCAAGTATATTATTTAAATCTTTATCATTTGCTATTACGGTAAATATATTTGCTCCACTTGTTACGTCGTCTAGCATCATTGGACTTACCCCTGTTATGAAGGTTCTTGTTATTGCTCCTTTTCTAGTTCCTTCTTTGATTTCTTTATAAAAGGTTCTTACATATCCTCCTTCATGCACCAATTCTTCGTACAATTTTCTTTTCCCTCTCATTATGTTGTTTGCGAAGTTGTCGTATTCGTCTATTAGTAGTATTATTTTCTTATTTTTACTTTCTGCTATGTCCGATATGTAATCTAGTGCATATGTTGCTCTTTTTTTATCTTGTGGTAGGGTTTGTTCACCTAATACATTTTTATATTTTCTCAGTGTCCTTTGAACCTCACTTGAGACTATATTGTCAAAGCTTTCTATTAGCTCTTCTTTCCCTAAATCTGTTATTACACTTGCAAAGCTTAATATTAGCACTATATATTTATTAGCTTCTTCTGTTCTGTTTCCTCCTACGTATAAATCCCCAAAATATTTTTCATAGTTTGATTGTTCGTTTATATCGTAATAGGCTTCTAGCATGGTTAAAAACAGGCTTTTACCAAATCTTCTAGGACGTATAAAGAATACATACCTATCCTTGTCTTCTAATTTTTCTATATACATCGTTTTGTCTATATAATACATATTAAGATCCCTAAGTTCTTTGAAGTTACTTATCCCATAAGGTATTTTTTTCATTGCTTGCACCTCTTTCTATTTTTAGTATATCATAAACACATCAAAAAATGTCTATTTCCTCATATTCATCCTTTACGAACCTATAATACTCAGCTGGTCTATGGCTAGAGTTTTCTTCTATTCCACCAGTCTTTTCTACCAGCCCTAACGATAGGAGCTTTCTTCTAAAGTTTCTTCTGTCGAACTTTCTATCTAGTATTGTTTCATATACTCTTTGCAGCTCTGGCATTGTAAATTGTTTATAAAATAAATCTTTTACTATGTTAGAGTTTATTACATAATGCCTTAATTCCTCCAATGCTCTATCACATATTTGGTTATGATCAAAAGCAAGCTTCGGTATATCACCTATATCACACCATTTTGAATCCATAGTTTTTAAAGTCATGTGTTGTAAGTCGACTTTGTGCATATCTATAAGTGCTAGATACGCCACTGAAACCATTCTCATCCTCGGATCTCTATTTACTTCACCAAATGCATAAAATTGTTTTATAAAAACCTTTTTAAGACCTGTCTTTTCTTCTAACTCTCTTACTGCCGCCTCATCAATAGATTCATTATTAAACACCACTCCACCTGGTACTATCCATTCACCTAAAAATGGACCAACCCCTCTTTGCAGTAGCAAGGTCTTTACCTTACCCTCATCAACTGTAAAAACCACAACTTCCACATGTATACACTGATTTTCGTATAGCGGATTACTTGCATCCATATTTTCCTCTCCCCTTATAAATTGATTATAAGAATATTTTATCATAACTTTCCTTATTTTGCAAACATTCTTTTTGTTACGGGTATAAGTTCACTCACTCCCTGCAACATACCCTGTAGAAAATGCAATCTGTAGATTGAACCCACCCGTATATCCATCTACATCTATTATTTCTCCAGCAAAATATAATCCACCTACAAGCTTTGATTCCATTGTGCTTGGATTTATTTCATCAGTAGATACTCCTCCTGCAGTAATTATCCCTTCATTTATTGGTCTTGTTTTTTGTATTGTTATAGTTAGATTCTTCATCAGTTTAACTAAGCTTTGTCGTTCTTCTTTAGTTATTTGGTTTACTTTCTTTTCTTGGTTTATCCTTGACAAATCTATAATTACAGGAATCATTTTCTTTGGAAGTAACTCATCTAAAGAATTGATAAAATTTTTATTAGCAAATTTTTGAAAATCTCTCACTATCCTATCATCTAATTTTTCAAAGCTTAGTGCTGGTTTTAAGTCAATTATTAGTCTTACATCTTCTTTTGATAAATCTACATCCACCAAATGCCTGCTACTGCTTAGTACCACTGGTCCTGATACACCATAATGAGTAAACAGCAATTCTCCAAAATCTTCATATATTTTCTTTTCATTTTTCATTAATGTAACACACACGTTTTTAAGATTCAAATCTTGTAATCCTTTAACCCAATCTTCTTTTGTTACTAGCGGAACTAGCGATGGTTTTGGTTCGACTATAGTGTGACCAAAGTCTTTAGCAAATCTATACCCATCTCCAGTAGAACCCGTTGCTTGATATGTACATCCGCCCGTTGCGATAATTAGCTTATCACATTTTATAGCATCACCTTTATTTATTTCTATTATAAACTGATCGTTATTTTTATATATTTTTCTAGCTTCCGAACGTAATTTTACTCGTACCTTTTGCATTTTTATAAACTTTTCAAGTGCATCTATAACATCGCTTGCTCTATCAGACTCTGGAAATACCCGATTGCCTCTTTCTACCTTTGTTTGTAATCCAAGCTCATTTAAAAATTCAATCAGATTTTGGTTAGTAAATGTGTAGAATGCACTGTATAAAAAATGTCCATTTCCTGGAACATTTTCTATAAAATCCTCTATATCACTAGCATTAGTGACATTACACCTACCCTTACCTGTAATAAATAATTTTTTACCCAATTTATCATTTTTATCAAGTAATATAACTTCATTCCCAGACTTAGCAGCAATACCTGCTGCCATCATCCCAGCAGGCCCTGCGCCTATAACAACTACCTTCGACATATTCATCAACCTTTCTATTTTTAAATATATACGTATTATACGTACTATGTTAAAATATGTCAAGTTTTTTACAAGATTTTATTCTATATTAAATTTAGTAATTGTAACTATTCAGACAATGTTGTCATTGCGAGCCTGTTCTTTGGCGTGGCAATCACAAACATTCCTTTTGTGATTGATTCTCCCATTCTCCCGATATAGCTTTACACTCACCATCCGTTAATTCTAATATTATTTCAAAAAAATTGTCTGGTTGTAATACATCTTCATCTATTAAGTATTTTACAGCATTTTGCATATGGTAGCTACCTTTATTTATTTCATCACCACATGAATAAAAACCATACATATATTCTCTTAGTGATGTTACAAGAGCAATAACATTACCATTTTTGTCGATCTCAGACGATGTAGAATTCTCAATTAAACCACGTACTAAATTTTCTCTAAGCTTATCGAAATTATACGTGGTTTTATCTATATTAAAGTATTCATGATTTATGCACTCTGTAAGATCCACAAAATCTTGACAAAGATATGCAAGTTTATCTGCCAAACTTATAATTTTACCTTCTAAATATATAGAATTACCGATCCCCCCACCATGATTTATAATGACTTCTGATATTCTTTCAATATTATTTTTTAAATATTCTAATGTTTCATCTGAAAATCTTCCTTTATTTTCTTCAAATATTTTTATAAAAACATCTACACTTACATTTTCATGTTTAAATTTTCCATACTCTTTTTTGTATTTATCAAAAATTTTATCAAACTCTTGATATTTAGGATTTGCATATTCACCTTGATTTAATAGCACAGAATTCATAAAGTTATTGATACCAACTTCACCATCATGACCAAATGCTACATGCCCTATGTCGTGGCAAAGTGCCCCTATTACAGCAAGTCTTTTATCTACACCAAGCTTTTTTGCTATATAATAAGCTATTTTAGCCACTTGAAGTGTATGAGTCAGTCTATCCGACTGCCCTTTATCTATTACAGCTTTAGATATAACTTGTGCTTTGAAAGAAAGATTCTTGAAATATTTCGAATCAAGTATTATGTTTATAAGCTCGTCATTTTTTAAATCCTCATCAGAATCTAGCATCTTCTTAAAGTGCTTTACTGTAAGCTTTTTAGGATTTGAATATATAGAGTCAACTACTTCTTCTATACTCCTAGTTTCAATTCCTAGCTGTTCTGCTATCGTTCCTTTATCCAAACTTTTTTGTGAAATCTCTGCTATCTCTTTATTACTAAAATTGCATGCATCCGTAATTTCTTGTCCCATCCATTTTTCTTTTGTATATGAAAGTGCCGATTCTAAATCATCAAATTTCACTTCTACTATTCTAAGTTTCGATGGCAAAGAACCTTTAAACTGGTCGATCACTACTGTCTTATTTTGATAGTTTGATATGTAATATCTATCTTTCTGTACAATCATTCCAGTATTTTTCTTATTTTCTTCATAATCCTTTTCAGATATTACTACTTCAGCCTTTTTTCTTGCAATTCCTATTCCTTTCTTTTCTGTCAAGTAAAATGTAGTCATTTCTTTTTTACCTATATATTTAACTATCTTTCTGTATCTTATTTCATGTTTGTCACCATATTCAGTATAATAATGTTCTATATATTCTATCGGTTTACCTTCTAGAATTTTTTCATAATCCTTATCTGTAAGAAATTCTATTAAATACTTTCTCTCGATGGCCTCCTTCATCTACATACTCCCTCTCTATAAATTTAGTATCCTTATTTACGTCATATTAACACTATATCATGTATTTTTATTTTTGTCAATATCACACATAATTATTTTTATATCTTTTTTATACATAAAAACACTAGACTTGATCACAAACCTAGTGTTTTTACAAATCTATAATATTTCAGT